>NZ_JAXHDD010000038.1:0-38109 GCF_037072025.1 Pseudogracilibacillus sp. SO30301A
CGAATAATTGTAAATCCCGCTGAATATCATGGGGTTACTCAATCCATAAGATTTGTCCGTAGTATCTCTAAGCGTATCTCTCATTCTTGTCTGTCAATAATTCTGAATATCCCACCCGGAAGCAGAGCAATTAGCATTTAGTCTCGAACTTGCCCTGTCCCCTTGATAATAAATTTAAACGATGTTAGTGCTTGTAATCCTATCGGTCCTCTTGCATGCAGCTTTTGTGTGCTAATTCCTATTTCCGCACCATAACCAAACTCAAAACCATCCGTAAAACGAGTTGATGCATTATGATAAACAGCTGCGGAATCAACCTTTTGTAAAAACATGTCTTTATTCTTTACATCTTCCGTGATAATCGTTTCGGAATGATGTGTTCCATACGTATTAATATGATTGATCGCTTCTTCAACACTATCGACGATTTTCACGCTAACTGTTAATCCTAAATACTCTTTCGTCCAGTCTTCGTCTGTAGCTAATTTGGCACCTGGAAATTGAGCGATAATTTTTTCATCGGCAATAATTTCCACTTGTTGATCCCGTAATTTTTCAAGTAAGGAAACTCCGTAATTTTCAAACCACATTTCATGAATAAGGATGGATTCAATCGCATTACAAACGGAAGGGCGTTGGAGTTTCGCATTTAAAGTGATTTTTTCAGCCATCTCCTGTTTCGCCGATTCGTCAATAAATGCATGACAATTTCCAGCTCCTGTTTCAATGACAGGTACCGTGGACTCACGAATAACTGTCTCGATTAAATTTTTACCCCCGCGTGGAATCAACACGTCTAAAAACTCATTCAATTGAAACAACTCTTTCGCTGTTTCTCTAGATGTATTTTCAATCAGTTGTACGGCATTTACAGGTAAGGAGCTTTGTTCTAAAGCATGGTGAATGGACTTAACAAGAGCAATATTCGAATGAATTGCTGAAGAACTCCCTCTTAACATGACTGCATTATTCGTTTTTAAAGATAAAGTTGCTGCATCGACTGTCACATTTGGTCTTGCTTCATAGATCATTCCGACGACCCCAATCGGAACGCGTACTTTTTCAACGTGCAATCCATTATCAAGTGTACTTTTTTCCAAGACTTCTCCTACCGGATCTGTAAGTTCGACTAATAGCTTTATACCATGTGCCATTGCAATAATTCGCTCTTCGTTTATCATGATCCGATCCAATACACTTTGGTCTAGTCCGTTTTCTCTTCCATTTTCCAAATCTTTTTCATTGGCCGCAATGATTTCTGCTTGATGTTCTATCAATTGTTCTGCAATTAATAAGAGTGCTTCATTTTTTTCCTCCGCTGTTGCTAATGCTAGTGAATAGCTCGCTTCCTTGGCGGCCTTTCCTCTTCTTTTTACTTCACCCATTTTTCTTCCCCCTATAAAGATTATTTAAATTCAACCCAGTGATCACGATGAATGACTTCAATCGACGGTTCCAATTTTCTTTTTTCCAATCTTTTTTTCATTTCCTCGATTATTTCGCTAGATGAATAGTTTACCTCCCCTTTTCCAAGCATTCCTTTTTTTCCATAAACTTCAACGACATCGCCTTTTTCAAATGATCCTTTCACTCTCGTAATGCCTGCTGGCAACAAACTACGCCCATGATGCATAATCGCATCCTCCGCACCTTCATCCACATAAACTTTTCCTAAAGATTCGGAATGTAGGGCAATCCACTGTCTACTCGTATTAATCGTTTCTAGCGATTTGTTTGTAATGTATGTCCCATCGCCTGTTCCCTTTAAAATCTGAAGTAATTTGTCTTTTCCTTCTCCTTTGCCAATAAAAACTGAGACACCTAATGAAAGCGCCGTTTTAGCTGCTTCCAATTTTGATTTCATACCACCAGTTCCTACTTTCGATCCCTCACTATCAGCTGCCGCAATAATCTCATCTGTAATTTCTTCTAAATAATCATATTTCTTTGCATTTGCATTCTTCATTGGATTGTCGGTATAAAGTCCATTAATATCTGTTAATATGATAAGTTGATCGGCATGGATAAATCCACTTACAAGTGCGGATAAAATATCATTGTCTCCAAAAGTTAATTCATCAACCGATACTGTATCATTTTCATTTATAATCGGGATGACACCTCGGTCAAGTAATTCCATTATTGTCGAAAATGCATTTCGATATCGTTCACGATCGGAAAAGTCGCTTCTTGTTAGTAAAATTTGTGCAGAAACTAGATTATGCTCTTGAAATTTTTTTATATATGATTGGATCAATAAGCTTTGTCCAACTGCGGCAGCAGCTTGTCGGCCTTTTATGGTGACAGGTCTAACCGGGTATCCTAGCATCTTAAATCCAGCTGCAACTGCTCCGGACGACACTAATATAACTGTATGATTTGCTTTTTTAAGCTCAGCGATTGCCTCAACAATATCAGTTAGTTTTCCCTCATCAATCTCCCCTTTTACATTCGTCAGCGAACTGCTGCCGATTTTTACGACAATCGTTTGTTTCTTCATTTTGCTATTCTCCTACTCCCTAAATAAATAAAAAAAGCCCTATCGTCCTGTCTGTTAGGACGAAAGAGCTTAGCCTTCCGCGGTACCACCTTAAAATTGAATGTTTATACATTCCGCTTTGCTTCGTAACGTGAAGTAAACGCCATTTTTTTAAAACTGGACTAAAAGGCAGGTTCTGTGGTTTCCTATGATGAAATCTCTCAGCTCACAAATTTCACTCTCTGACATAGTAATCTCCACATACTATCCCTCTATCATCGTTCCCTTATTATTAATATATGTTATGGATTAAGATGAAAGATGTCAAATGATTATACAGAAAATGATGAAAATTTCGTTCTGACATGCTTTTGCATGAGTTAGAATTTATACTAACATCGCTTTTTTTCCATTAATTCCAAGCTAAACTCTCCTTCCGAACCTTCTTTATACAAGTTCGTGACTGATGTGGAGTAATTTGAAATAGTTGCAGGAAACTCAAGATTTTCTTCTGGAATTTTTACTATAAAGTCATTTTTATAAAGCAATGTAGTTACATCATGATAATCTTCATGTGTTACAGTAAATTTAAAACTGATCTTCAAGCGGTCAGAATTCTCCTTGTTAACATTCTTTGCTTCAATTGGAAAATCATTAATAAAAATCTTCATTTATGATCACCTTCTGTTTTGTCTAAACGATTTGTTCGAGAAGAAAATACGAAAACTGAACCCATTTCGATTCTGCTCGTTAAGTTGCATTTTCCAAAACTTACATCTCAATTTAGGAAAATTATGATGTAAAATGGATTGGAATAGACTCGCCATCATACTCCCTGTTAGCCACGTGTACACCACCAGCAGCGGATACAACACTACCAGTAATCATGTCGGAGTCTTCTTCACATAGAAAACCGATAAGGCGCGCTAAATCTTCTCCTGATCCTGGTCGACCGATTGGAGTATTTGGATCTGTCTTTGTTCTTGCTGTTTTAATATCTAATTCTTTCATGTCACCTTTAATATCACCTGGTGAGACCATATTGGCCGTAATGCCATTTCCCGCCTCTTCCTTTGCAATACTTCTCGTAAGGGAGACAAGACCTACTTTTGCCGCACTAAAAGCTGACCGATATATCCAGCCTGGAGTGTGTTCAGCATCTTGAAATCCATAGGTAATAATGCGACCAAATTGTTGTTTTCTCATAATCGGTACAACAAGTTTTGCAAAATGGAATACGGCACTTAAATTACCTTCTATCATTTCATACCATTCATTGTCTTCATAATCTACTAATTTTTTTCTTTCAAAAACATAAGGTCCAGCATTATTAATTAAGAAATCTATCCTGCCAAATCTTTCTTGCGCTCGTTTGACAATTGTTGCGATATCTTCTTTTTTCGTTACGTCGCCTTGTACGAATTGCAATTGATTTCTATAGCCTTTCCATTCTTCTTTTAATGCTTCTATCCGCTTCACATCACTGTAATAATTTACTGTCACAGTGCACCCTTTTTTTAAAAAATGTTCCGTCACTTGCTTTCCGATCCCTTTAGAACCTGCTGTAATAATTGCATGTTTCATCCTACTCACCTACCTCATAGAACTTATTTCATACAAATTTATCTTCCAAGTAATGAAAAAAACTCTTTCCGGGCATCGGGATTTTTTGCAAAAATTCCTTTTGATGCTGTTGTTGTAGTGGTTGAGTCTTTTTTCTTAACTCCTCTTCCACACATACACATATGTTTTCCTTCTACAACAACCATTACACCTTCTGGTTCAAGCACTTCCTCCATAGCAGTTGCAATTTGGTTTGTTAACCTTTCCTGCACCTGAAACCTTTTTGCATAACCATCGACCATTCTACCAATCTTTGATAAGCCGGTAATTTTCCCATTTGGTACATAGCCGACGTGAACACTTCCAAAAAATGGAGCGAAGTGATGTTCACAGAGAGAATAGAACTCGATATCGTTCACAATAACTAATTCATTATGGTCAACATCAAAAAACTTCCGTAAATGTTCTTTCGGATCTTCTTTATACCCTTCTGTATATTCGAGATGCGCTTTTAACACTCTATACGGAGTCTCTTCAAATCCTTGACGATTTGGATCATCACCACATACTTCAATTAAATCTTTTATTGCCTTCATAAAGTTTTGTGATTGGGTCTGCCTTTCTTCCGAAACTATATTATATTTTTTATATAAGTCATCTAATTTTTGATTCATTATTTGATTATCTGCTACCTTCAAGATTACTCCCTCTTCTCTAATTAAAAAAACAATTTCTTAATAATTGTTATAATTATTTCCTTTAATATTAACATAATGTATCTATTTTATAAAAACAATGAAATTCTTTACCATCGTTTTTTCTCAACTTCGATTTAATAAAAGTAAAATATGATCCTTTATAAAAGAAATCCCTACAAGATCTTCTTGTAGAGATTTCCCATTAGTTTTCTTCTATTTCTTTCCGATTTTTCTTAAACATTTTTGATAAAATCTCAAATACAATCGGTACAATAAACAAGGTTAGCAAGGTTGAACTGGCAAGTCCGCCAATAACGGTAATGGCAAGGTCTTTAGAAATTAACCCACCACCGCCTTCTGCACCTGTTGCAAGCGGAATTAACGCACCAATCGTTGCGATGGCTGTCATCAAAATAGGACGTAAACGAGTTGCACCCGCTTCTAAGACAGCATCTCGCATCACCATTCCACCACGTTCCATACGGACGATTCGATCGACAAGTACAATTGCGTTTGTTACGATAATTCCGATCAACATTAACAGCCCCATCATCACTGTGACAGAAATGGTTTCGCCAGCGAGATACAAGCCGACAAATGAACCAATAACCGCAAATGGTAATGAAAATAAGATCGAAAACGGCGCAACCCCTTCACCGAACGTTACAACAAGGATAAAGTATACAATCGCTATAGCCGCAAGCATCGATGCACCTAATTGAGTAAAGGTTTCTTCCATATCTGCAGCAACTCCAGCAACGCCCATTGTAACTCCTTTAGGGAACTCTAGTTTATCAATTGCTTCATCGACTTCTGTAGTTACTTTTGAAATGTCTTTGTCTGTAATCGTTCCAGAAACTGTTGCATAATACTCCCCTTCACTACGAGCTAATGTATTAAGCGTCTCTCCTTCTTTCACAGTTACTAATTCAGAAAGAGGTATCGTTGTATCTAGAGCAGTTGGCACTTCTTTATCTAACATATCTTCGATCGAATCCGGATCTTCCTCTTCCTCTTGCTGGATGACCACATCAATCGAATTGCCATCTTTTTCAATCGTCGTCAATACATCCTTTGTAGTATCCGCTCGTAACATCCCGACAATTTGACCTGCAGTTAAACCATATTGAATCAATTCTTCCTGATCTACATTAAAAGTATATTCTACATAAGCGTCTTCCGTACTTGATGAAACATCTTCTAGCTTATCATTTTCTTTCATTAAGTCTTCTACTTGATCCACAGTTTCATTTAATTTATTTAAATTTTCACTGTAAAACGTATAACTAAGTTCATTCGAGGAGAAAGACATTGCTGAAAAATCTTGGCTTACCCATTCTCCTGACTGATCAATATTGGAAACATATTCTTCGACTTCCGCTCGTGCTTCAGGGAAATCTTCCATATCAGGGTCAAAGATTAAATACATAAGCGCTCCGTCAGCACCACCACCCATCATCATTGCTGCTGGATCGCTATCATCGTTAATAGATAACTGAAGAATATCGATATCATCTCGTTTTAATAATTCTTCTTCCACTTTTTCAACATTTTTTAATGTCTCTTCTTCTAACTCGCCCGTAGCAGGTGTATAGGTTAAATACATTACTTTTTCTTCTTCACTGCCTAAAAAGCTAAAGCCGATTAATGGAGTTAGTAATAAACTACCGACAAGTAATATAATCGCTGTTAAAGAAGTAATAATTTTATGATTTAACGTCCAGTTTAGTGCACCTTTATACCAATTTGCCAGCTTCCAAGTCTCTTTATGCTTTGTTTGCCCTTTTTCACCGTATAATTTTTTTCTAAATAAAAAGTGAGAAAGTGCCGGCACAATTGTAATAGCTACAAGTAAAGATGCGCCTAGTGCAAATGACATCGTTAAAGCAAATGGCATGAAAAGCTCTCCAACCATTCCGCCAACAAAAATTAACGGAGCAAATACAGCTACAGTTACAATGGTAGAAGAACAGATCGGACGAAACATTTCAATCGTTGCTTCTCGTACAAGCGCACGTCCAGACAGTTTTTCACCTTTCAAATGAAGCCGTCGATAAATATTTTCAACGACAACAATTGAGTCATCAATCACCCGTCCAATCGCAACTGTAATTGCACCGAGCGTCATAATATTTAACGTAATATCCATCCAATTTAATAGTAAAATAGCCATTAAAATCGATACTGGAATCGAAATGACGGAAATAATGGTTGACTTAATATCACGTAGGAAAAGAAGAATGATTAAAACTGCTATTAAACCACCAAACAAAGCTTTTTCAATCATCGTCTTGATTGAATCTTCTATCGGCTCTCCTTGATCTAGAGAAACATCAATCACGAGACCATCCACTTTACTTTCTTCTTCTTCAATTAACTCTTTCACATTATTCACTACGTCTACCGTATTTGCTTCTTGTCCTTTAACAATTTGAATACCGATTGAATCTTTTCCGTTAGTTCGCGAAATAGACTCGACTTTACCAACGAGCTTAATATCCGCAATATCTTTTAGTTTTACAAAAGGAGATGGACTCGCCGGTGACAGTTCAACCGGGATTAACATATTCTCAAGCTCATCAACTGTTGTAAATTTCCCGTCGACTGCAACAGCTTGTTCTTCTTCTTCAAACGCATAGAGTCCAAGAGAAACTGCAAGATTGCTAGCTTGAATCATATCTTTCACTGTATCTTCAGTTAAGCCAAGGTCTTCCATCTTCTCTTCATCATATACAAGATCCACTTCCTCAATATGTTGACCGGTAATCGTAGCCGAAGCCACCCCGTCAAGTTTCTCAATTTCTGGGAGTACGATATCTTCCACAGTTGAAGTTAAATCAACAATATCTTCTTTTGTACTACTTATACTAAGAGCCACAACTGGCATCATATCCATATTAATTTCTGAAACGACAGGCTCCTCAGCTTCCTCTGGTAACGTTACCCCATCGATAGCTGATTTCAGTTCTCGGTTCGCCTCATCCATATCAATTCCATATTCATATTCGATTTGGATACTTGCCATATTAGAATATGAGTTAGAGTATACAGCTTTTACGTGTTTCAAATTTTCAATTGTTTTTTCTAGCGGAATGGAAACTTCTTCCATGACCGTTTCAGGTGTTGCACCAGGATACACATCAGATACCATTAAATAAGGAACGGAAACATCTGGAATCATCTCTGTTTTCATACGAGTTCCTGAAAACAAACCAAATACAACAATAATAATCGTAAGTAACCAGACGGCTAACTTATTCTTTATAACAAAATTAACTAAACCTTTCACCATTACACCTGCCTGACATTGATTTTTTTCATCTAGTTATCTATAATAATGACTGATCGGTCAATTGTCAATTCATACAGCCATAGGAGATGAAAAATAATGGTTAAAAAACAATTAATTATGGAAAAAGCATCTGAACTATTTGCCAAACAAGGATTTAAATCTACATCTGTTCAGCAGATAACTGAACATTGCGGAATGTCAAAAGGTGCATTCTATTTATCTTTCAATTCAAAAGATGAATTAATTTTGGCCTTGATCGAACAGTATATAAGGCAAGCGACTGCCAACTTTGACTATATAGTCAATAATGTGAACAAAGAACGACTTTTATATGATTTTTATCAAGAAACGTATCATTTTTTTTATAAACATGCTAATATCGCTAAAATAATTATTAGAGAAACACAATATTTTAGCGAAGAACTTATTAACAAAATACGTTACTATGATCGATTAAACGAGAAAATTATTATTACGATGATTGAACGCTTATATGGGGATACTGTTAAGGACTCAAAGTTTGACTTACTTTATTGTATTAAAAATTTCATGACAATGTATGCAGATCTCATTTTATTCGACAATATGGAATTGGACATCGACATACTCTCACGGTCATTGGCGGAAAAAACTAATTTATTAGCTAATAATATTACTATCTCATTCATTACAGAAAAGCAGTTTGAACTATTAAATTATAAAATTGACGTAGAAATAACGAAAGAAGAAGTAATCGATGTACTTGAACAAAGTATGGAAGAAATGGAAGAGTCGATAGTGAAGGAATCACTCATGCTTCTCAAACAAAACTTGCACGAGGACAAGTTTTCAATCGCAATCGTAAAAGGGCTAATAGAAAACATCCGCAATCATCCAGACTGTGAATGGAGCACTTATTTGCTGCGGATGTATTATCAATTATAACAAGTCATACCAAAAGGAAGCCCATAACTAAAACTATTCACTTTAAAGACGGACAATCCTCCACTTTAGCGATGGATACTCAGTGACTGCTTAGCGTCTAAAAGCGATCACGTCTTGGAACTGGGACTGAGCTTACTCATCCCAACGAAGAGCATTTGCACAATCGTTCGTCCTCCGGATAATTTTTCCGTCGGGAGACCAACAGCCGCCGACGGAAAAAGGAGACACGATAAAAGCAGAATATTGGCATCTTGAGCAGCTATCATTCTACTACTATGAATTTAGTTTATTTATTATTACTTTCCACTGTTTCTATTAATTTCTTATATACATATAGAGCAATCTTTGTATCCTGGACCCCTGTCCCCGTTAAATCAGTAACAGTAATTGCATCATCCCGATCTCGTAGCTTTTGTTTTTGAGAAGTCAATTGACCAAGTTCAAACACATTCTTTTTATCCATCAGATTCGCCTCAATTGCGTGCTTTAGTTCCCCACACACTTCGCATTGATCTATTACATCACAGACAACGAAATCGGCCATTTGTAAAATTTTCGGATCGAGTTCCTGCTTATACGGTGCATCAGCCCCCATCGCTGTTATATGAGTACCAGGCTGAATCCACTCTCTTTGCAGAACTGGCTCTTCAGCAGGCGTTGTTGTAATAATAAGATCACTTCCTCTGGCAACTTCCTCAGGAGAATCTTTAACCGATACGATGATATCCAATTTTTCTTCCATTTCCTGTTTAAATTCCAAAACTCTTTTTTTCGTTTTACTATATATATGTACATGTTGAAAATCACGAACAAATCTTAGAGCTTCTACCTGATAACGAGCCTGTGCCCCTGCTCCAATTACGCCAACGACATCAATCGTTTCATTCGCCAAATAATCCGCAGCAACCGCACCTGCAGCCGCAGTCCTAACATCTGTCAAATACCCATTGTCATATAATAGTGCTTCAGGCTGGCCATTTATCGCACTAATTAAAAACATTAGTCCTCCTGTACTTGGAAGTCCGTATTTATAATTATTAAAAAATCCAGATGACACTTTTAAAGCAAAACTTTTATAACCAGGAATATAAGCAGTCTTAACATCTACTTCCGCCTTATTTTCTGGAATATCTACTCTCATAATTGGAGGCATTTGCACATTTTTAGTGTATAAATCAGTGAAAGCACTTTTAATTTCTTGAATTACAGTTGTATCAATTTTTATGTTTTCCCTGATTTCCTCTTCTGTAAAAATCTTCATGCCAGTATCACCTTTCTGTCTTATTCTTAAAACGCACTCACTATGCATCTTTTTTATCGACTAAGCATGTTGTACGAACCACTAAGCATCTTTTCCAGCCACTATGCATCTTTTTTTAACACTAAGCACGTTGCAGGAGCCACTATGCATCTTTTTTTGGCACTAAGCATGTTACACGACTACTATACATCTTTACACACATAAACTATCTTACAAAACTTACAAATATCTCTCACAAACATTTAAAATTACTGAAGTGTCTACATTCTTACCAGTAATCATACAAGCGACATTTTCTCCTTTTACTTGCACTTTTCCACTTAGTATCGCAGCAATACTAGTTGCTGCTGCTCCTTCAATTATAAACTGATGATAATTGAGCATATACACCATTCCACGTCCAATTTCTTCTTCACTCAACAAAATGAAATCATCAATTAGATCATGAACCATCTGAAGTGTGTATACATTGTGTAAACCAATCCCACCTAACAAGCTATCCGCAAGCGTATTCTCTTCCTTTAATACGACTGGTTTTCTTTTATGAATACTTTCAAACATAACAGGACTTTTTTCCATGGAAACACCTATGACTTTAATCGTAGGATTGAATTTTTTAAGTACAAAACTTATTCCTGAAAAAAGACCGCCACCAGAAACAGGAATAATTACTTTATCTATTTGGGGCAGCTGTTCCATCAGTTCAATGCCAATTGTCCCTTGACCAGCGATAATTTCTGCATCATCAAAAGGTGGCACTACTGTAAGTCTTTCTTTTTGTTGCAGTGAATAAGAATAAGCAAGCGCATCATCTTGGTTGTCGCCAATTTTTACTACTTCTGCCCCTAGTTCAGTAAGACGATTTACCTTCGCATTTGGAACCCGATTGGAAATACAAATAACCGCACGAATACCTAGTTTCTTTGCGATAAATGCAACCGCAAGCCCGTGATTACCCGTCGAAAATGTAGTTACCCCATGTTTCTTTTCTTCATCAGTAAGTCCAAGCAACTTATTCGTTGCACCACGAATTTTAAAAGCACCTGTTGCATGTAAATTCTCTAGTTTCAAATAAATAGAAGCATCATGTGCCGCACTTAATGGCTCACTTTTCATCAAAGGTGTTTCCAAAACGAAAGGTTGGATACGCTTTTTGGCATGATATATATCTGGTAAAGTAATCAATGTCATGTGAGACCACCATCCATTTGGGAATAATTACTTTTCATATCGTTCATACTTGAGCACTTCACCCTTTGCTCCTGAAAACCAAATATCGTTACAAGCTTTAGCAAATTCGGTCAAATTTTCTTCAATCGTTGCAAAAACATTTCCTGGAACAAAACCAATATCCCCATTCAAAAGTAAGTTATTGCGACCATAAAACACTGCCAAATCAATAACACCAGGTAGATTTTCAATCCCTTTTTCTTCTTTAAACTTTTGATCCAGCACCCCACTATCAAAGTCAAAAAAACATATATCACCGGGAATTGGTGTAATCGTTGTATTTTCTAACCCTACAGGCGAATTAAAAAAACGCGGAACCATCGTATAAATTTCATTTCTCGCATATTTCGCATGATACACTTGTCCGCTTTGTGGTAAAACATCCCAAACCACCTTACAAGTTTTAGGAGCATCATCTTCTAACAATCTAGCAATGCAAGATACCCCTCGTTTTTCCAAACTAATTCTCATGTACTTAGTCATGAAGTAGGTCACCTCTTTTATTCTGATCATTTTAATCATATTTTACTTTTATCATAAGCGAATCAGCTCCCAGAAATCGACCTACAAATTGTAAGAATATTTTTATTTAATATCGTCATTTTGAATGAAAAACACTTATTCACTTAAAAATTGACAAACTATTAGATTTTGTATATAGTTATAATTGTTCAAATCACATACGATTCCGTAGCTCAGCTGGGAGAGCGCATGCTTGACAGGCATGAGGTCGTTGGTTCGAGCCCAATCGGAATCATAAGTGTATATAGAGTAGTTCCTTTAACAATTAGGAATTGCTCTATTTACTTTTTAATTACATTTTTCCGACAAACACATTTTATTGTTGAGTTTTGCTTTTTATAGAGGATGTTCAAAAAGTCCGGTAAAAATGACACTGCATTAGGGAAACTTCGACTAAATACCGACATCCTGTGTCGAACGTCGAAGTCACCACATCCTGTGGAAGCTCGTTGGCTTGTTTCTTCGCTCCTTGAAAAAGGAAAGCACTTTTTCTGCGTGCTAGAAGCGTTTCCTTGGAAAAGAAAATCACTTTTCCTGCGTGCCAGATCTTTGCTCATGTATCTAAATGCAGCAAGGGATCTTCCGTTAAAACCGCCCACGTCCTGTGGGCAACACGGAAGTCATCACATCCTGTGCAAGTCCGCTACTCGAAACTGCGCCGCCTCGAACTTCCGTCGCACAGGACGTGCTAGTGTCGGCGTTGCTGACAGGACGTCAGCGCTTTTAGCCGACTTGATCCTTTTTATCCTCCTTTTTATACGAATATGGAGGAAAAGCCTGATTTTGACACAAAAAGACTTACATTACATAATTAAATGATTCTTCATTAGTATAGTGGCTGTCCCTCCACGTACATTTAATAAAAAGACCCTTGAAGTTAATCAAGAGCCTATTCCGTATTCCCAAACTAATATATCTTTCTTGTTTTACAACATTAATAAGTTTGGAGATTCAATATACTTGATTAAAATCTCTAAGAATGTTGCCGCATCTGCCCCATCTAAGATTTGATGATCAAACGTTAAACTAAATGGAATTTTCTTTTCCATTTCTACTTCCTGATTACTATTTAAAGTAAACTCTTCTTGTAATGCACCAACACCCAGAATTCCCGACTCAGGGGCATTTAAAATCGGAGTGAAGTACTCAACGCCTGTAGCTCCCATATTCGTAATCGTGAACGTAGACCCAGACAGTAAGTCCACATCAGCATCTCCCCCTCTAGCTTGCGTCGAAACTGCTTTTATTTCTTTCGCAAGTGAACCGATCGTTTTATGATGTGCATTTTTCACAACTGGAACGAGTAGTCCTTCATCTAAAGAAGTTGCAATTCCTAAATGGACTTCATCATATTCAATTAGTTCACCATCATGATAAATTGCATTCATTTTCTTATAATCTTGTAAAGCTAGGATAGTAGCCCGAGCAATTAATACAGTGACTGTTATTTTTATATCTAATTCTGCTTCTTCGATTTCTTCACGCAATTTCTGTTGCATTGCCATTAACATATTGGCACTTGCCTTCCTGTGCAATGTTAACTGAGCTGACTTTGCTAAGCTTTCACGCATATTACGCGCAATTATTTTTCGCATGGAGGGGAGTCCTTCGCCAATTGATTCTACATTCATCGCAGGAGGAGCTGATTGTTCAGACGGGTTCTCACCTTCATAATCATAGCCAATCTCCTCGACACGTTTTATGTCCAACTTCGTAATCCTCCCATTGCCACCCGTACCTCTGACTAGCTCTATATCTAGGTTTTTATCCTCTGCCATCTTTCTCGCTAATGGTGTAATAAAAATACGATTGCGATCATTTGATAAAGTTTTGGCTTTTGCTCGCTCTCCTTCTGTCTTAGCTACTTTTTCTACGTTCTCTTTCGAACTTACTCTTTCCTCTGATACCGCCTCTTTCTCTTCCCCATTCGCTTCGGCGATATCTCCTTCTACTTCTCCGATTGTTCCAACGACTTCACCGACCTTTACTTCATCTCCCGTTTCTACATCTTGCGAAAGTAATATACCTGAAATGGGAGCTTCTACTTCTTGGGTAAGCTTTTCCGAACTTATCGTTAAAATCGCTTCCCCTTTTTCAACAGCGTCACCAACCTCTTTATGCCATTCTTCGATTGTACCTTCCGTCATCGTCATTCCCAATTTTGGCATTATAATTTTTTCATTCATTATGTCTTTCACCTCCTTAGTTTACGGTGTGTTTTTTAAATCAACAATTAATTCCGCTGCTACTTTCAATACTTTTTCTCTATCTGGTATATACGCTTGTTCAAGGTTCGACGCAAAAGGAACTGGAGTATTCGGCGCACAAACAGTTTTAATCGGTCCATCTAAATAATCGAATGCTTTATCCGCTACAACAGACGCTATATCTGTTGCAGTATTATTATGGGGATTGGACTCATCCACCACGATGAGTCGCCCCGTTTTCTTCACCGACTCGGTGACAGTTTCTTCATCCCAAGGTGCAACTGTCCGTAAATCAATCACTTCAACGGAAACTTGGTCTGCTGCTAATTTTTCCGCTACTTCCTCTGCTACATGAACCATTTTACCAATGGCAACAATCGATAGATCCGTTCCTTTTCTCGTTACTTTTGCCTTGCCAATTTCAACGGTATAATATTCTTCAGGAACCTCTCCCTTTATCCCATAGATCGATTTATCCTCTGAAAATACAACAACATTATCATCTTCGACAGCTGCTAACATTAACCCTTTTGCATCATATGGATTCGAAGGCACCACGACTTTTACCCCTGGGATTGCCCCGAACATACCGTATAATGTTTGGGAGTGTTGTGCTGCTGCGCCAACTCCTGCACCATGTACTGTCCGTACCGTCATCGGTATACGTGCTTTACCTCCGAACATATACCGCATTTTAGCACCTTGGTTTAAAATTGGATCTAAAGCAAATCCAACAAAATCATTGAACATTAATTCTGCAATCGGTCGTAATCCAGTCGCTGCGGCTCCAACTGCCGCACTAAAATAACCATGCTCTGCAATCGGCGTATCGATGACTCTTTCTCTGCCATATTTACCGACTAATCCTTTTGATAACCCGAACACACCACCAAACGCATCTTCATGCACATCATCTTGCACGAGATGATCGACGCCTGCTCCACCAGCAACGTCCGTTCCAATTAAAATAACTTTATTATCATGATCCATTGCCATATCCATACCTTCTGTAATGGCATTCATAAATGAAATTTTTCTCATCGTTACTCACTCCTCCTTTTTTATGCAAAAACATCCTCATATAGAGAATCTATATCAGGTAATGCACTTGCTTGGGCAAACTCAACCGCTTCTTCCACTGTTTTCTCTGCAGCAGCCTCAATTTCATCAGCTTGTTCCGACGTAAACCAACCTTTTTTAATTGCTTTTTCCTTAAACTCTGGAATCGGATCCCGGTCTTTATTTTTATCATCATCTGATTTATACTTCTGTTCATCTCCTTCAAAATGACCGTAATGACGATACGTATCACATTCGATTAAGGATGGACCCTCACCAGATTTCGCTCGTTTAATCGCTTCTTTTGTCGCATTATATACTTCTAATACATCCATGCCATCGACACGTACACCTGGCATATCATACACTACCGCTCGTTCTGCTACCGTTTCAGAAGCACTCGCATATGAAAATGGAGTCCCTTCACCAAATTGGTTGTTTTCACAAACAAAAACCACTGGTAAATCTAGAATCGACGCAAGATTTAACCCTTCATGAAATACACCTTCGTTGGAAGCACCATCACCGAAGAAACAAACTGCAACATGTTCTTGTTTCAACGTTTTAATCGTCAATGCTGCTCCCGCAGCGATACCAAATCCACCACCAACGATGCCGTTCGCACCTAGCATTCCTTTTTCCACATCTGCTACGTGCATCGAACCACCTTTACCACGACCAAGCCCATCTTTCTTCCCCATTATTTCTGCCATCATTCCTTTGATATCACAACCTTTTGCAATCGCATGACCGTGACCTCGGTGTGTACTCGTAATATAATCCTCTTCCTCTAACAGGGCCATAACTCCAGTAGCAACCGCTTCTTCCCCAGCATACAAATGGACGAAACCTGGAATCTCACCTTTCCCAAAGGTACGACGAACTTCTTCTTCAAAATATCTAATCTCATTCATCTTCTGATATATCCACAGCGCTTTTTCTTTATCCATTTTCCTTCCTCCCTTTTTTTACATATGGATTGCTTGTCCAAATAATGCATTCGCACTTTCACCAATTGCCTCTGACAATGTTGGATGAGGCCAAATCATATGTGCTAATTCCATTACGGTTCCTTCTGCATATTTCACCCCTACGATGCTACTAATTAACTCTGTCGCATTGCCTCCAACGACAACAGCACCTAATATTTCTTGATACTTCGTTTCAGAAATGATTTTGACAAATCCATCTGTTTCCCCTGCCGACATTGCTTTACCATTCCCATTAAAACTAGACTGCACGACTTGTACATCATAACCGGCTTCTTTTGCTTGTTCTTCACTTAAACCAATGGAAGCGATCTCAGGAAAGGTGTACACACAACGTGGAATATCCAATTGCCCTACCTTATTGTGCTGCTTTTTAGCCATCGCATGAACCGCAACCAGGCCTTCAGCACTTGCAGCATGAGCCAACTGAGGACCACTAATAAGATCACCAACTGCATACACATGTTGCTTACTCGTTTCATACCTATCATTTACCGTGACAAACTTCCCTGTCTCATCCATTTTCAATTTCAAATCTTGAGCTAATTTAGTAACAGGCCTTCTTCCAGTGGCAACTAATAAATCATTAAATGAAATAGTTTTTTCCTTTAATAACACTTCCCCTCGCTTAATTTCGGTTATATTAGCAGCTGTGAAAATATCTATCTTTTGTTTTGCCAAATGGTTTTTCACCACTTTGCGAGCAGTTGCATCCTCTGTTAATAAAATATCTTCCGCCACTTCTACGATGGTTACTTTCGTTCCTAGCGCAGCCATTGCAGTAGCTAGCTCCACTGAAATGACACCACCACCAATAATACATAAGGACTTTGGCAATTCTTTCATATTAAAAAATGTATCCGTTGTCATATAATCAATTTTGTCTAACCCTTTGATTGATGGAACAAAAGGGGTACTCCCTGTTGCTAATAAAATATCGTTCCCTTTTATATTTTCATTGCCAATCGTAACTGTCAGATCATCCCTCACTTGTGCATCGCCTTCATAAAGAGTAACCTTGTTCTTCTTTAATAATGAATCTATCCCCATCGTTAATGCTTCCATTACCTTGTCTTTTCGCTGCATTAATTTTTCAACATCAATGGATACATCATTCGCTTTTATTCCCCAATGGTTTGCTTTCTTAATGTCTTCTACTATTTCCCCAAATTTCAATAATATTTTTGAAGGGATACAACCTACATTCAAACAAGATCCACCGATTTTATCCCTTTCAACAATCGCAACTTTTTTTCCTAATTGAGCTGCCCGAATCGCTGAAACATATCCACCAGGTCCAGATCCAATTACAACTACATCATATTTCTTCAATAGACCATCTCCTTTTCCTACACATAAGAAATGAACATCTTTATGCTTCGTATCGTTGTCTTTTTCGTTAGAATCCCTCCTTCTTTACTTCTTACCTTTATACATGCAAAAATCATGCCAAGTATTCTTTTCCTTGGCATGACCGTCATTACAATCAATATTCATACGTTTATGACGTGAGAAAACATCGATTCTCACTTTTTCTCATTTTTTCTCCTATCATCTCATAGATTATATTTCTTTATTTTTCGATATAAAGTAGCCCGTGACATGCCGAGCTCCTCTGCCGCTGCAGGAACATTACCAGTTTGATGAATGAGTTCCTCTTTAATTTTCTCGATTTCGATTCGTTCCGTAAAACGATAATCTTCTGCATTCTTTTCTTTTAGGGAAACAGGCTCTAATATAGAAACAAGCTCCATTATTGCCGCATCAGTTGGAACCTCATCACCATAGAGAATTTCACAACGTTCAAGCGCATTATATAACTCCCGAACATTTCCTTTCCATTCTGCTTCCATGAAAATCTTCTCTAAACGCAGATGCCAGCTTGGAAACCAATTGCTTTTTCTTAAATAATCTTGAATCATATATTTAATATCTTCTTTCCGCTCTCGTAATGGCGGGATGGTAATTGGAAAAACGTAAATACGATAAAATAAATCTTCTCTAAATTTTCCTTGTTTTACTAACTCTCGAATATCTTCATTCGACGCTGTAATCATTCTAAAATTTAACGGAATCGTCTCTGTTCCACCTATACGGGTAATTGCCCGCTCTTGTATAGCCCTAAGCAATAACACTTGCATCGACGGTGGCATTTCTTCCACTTCATCGAGAAATAATGTACCACCATCCGCTTGTTCTAACTTGCCCTTATTACCTTTATGATTCGCACCAGTAAAGGCTCCAGATTCATAGCCAAAAAATTCACTTTCTAATAAGCTTTCTGGCACAGCGCCACAATTAACCGTTATAAAAGGACCATTTGCATAATTACTATTTTCATGGACTGCATGAGCAATTAACTCTTTTCCCGAACCAGTTTCCCCGAATAGATGAACCGCTGTCCCTTTAGGTGCCACTTTCTTCACCTTATCTAGCACTTTTTGAAACGCGGTGCTTGTCCCTTTAATTCCTCTAAAATAGACGGATGTTTCCTTCTCCGGAATGGTAATCGGGACTCGATATCCTATCATACGTTCTTTGTGAATAATAGGGATTTGCGACCTCGCCACATCGATATTCGTTTCCCGACTAAATGTTGTAATAGAATGACCGATATATTCTTGATAAGCTGGAAGTAATTTATTCGGTAAAGAACAAATAACATCATTAAACGTACAGACAATGCTAATTCCTTCATCGCTCCATTCCGACTGCTTTAGAAACTTCACGTCTTGTTCCATCTGATTTTTCCACGCTAATGAAATAGAGTTTGCTGCTAATTGAACACATGCCAAGATATAATTGTAATTAATGGATCGATATAAGCTAGAAACATTGAATATGCTAATTACTTCATTATTATGATCGAAAATAGGAGCAGCGGTGCAATTCCATTGTTGCGATGCTACTGAAAAGTGCTCATAACCCATTACTGAAATGGACTTTTTTAATCGTAGTGCCAATCCAATCGCATTTGTGCCAACCTCACTCTCAACCCATTTCGAGCCTTCAGTGAAATTAATTTTGTTCGCTTCCATACTGACTGTCTTCTCACCTTGCTCTAACAAAATATATCCATCTCGATCTGTAATCGTCGTAATATAACGCCAACCCTTTAAAAATTCTTGCAATTGTTGGATATGTGGTCTTGCTAATTGCAACAGCATTTCATTTTCTTTCCGTTTCTGCTCTAACGTCGACAAATCTAAAACATCTTTCGCCACACCACTATAAGGATTCACATTATTGTCCTTACAATAATACCATGATGTAATAATATCCTCTTTTAAATCTTCCTTCTTTGTCACCGACTCATTTTTAAGAAAATGTTCCCAAATTTGCCTTGATTCCATATCTTGTTTCAATTATAACACCTCCTAAATTATCAGAATATTTCTTTTATATCATATCTTTATTATAAATTTTCTCCACCACATATGTAAAGTGTATCTTTTTAGAAAGATAATCAGATAAAGAGAAATCATAAAAAGTAAAACCACCATTATCTTTCCAACTTGTATCATTTCTTATATATACTTAACACCATTAGGATCTTCTTCATCCCACATATTTGTCGTTTCACGTTTTGGATGACCAACCATCATCCCATTCTCTTCTAATATAAATAAATACCCATTTTCACATTATTATTAATTGGACGTGTTCCATCAGAATGTTTTTCTCCAAGAATTGCAACCTTTACTTTTTTTATACTTACTGTAGTGAGAGATTACCGTTTACAACTTTTTCATTCAGTGCATCAATCATTTCTATAGTCATCTTAACACTATTCTGTAAATTAACAGCACCAAAATCATCTAAACTGCACTTTTTTTGATAACTAAAAATAATCCTGAATTACGAAAGTGAAATCTAGTAACTAAATACAAAAAGGGCTCCAGCCTTTGGTATAATTAGGTTTGTGAAACCAAAATACCCAAAGAAAGGAGCACCTTTAAGGTGAAGTTTACCACAAACCTATCAAATATTAAAGTTAGCTTTAATTTAAAAAATTCCACTAATATTGCTGGACTGCTGCCATTCCTTCAGTTCTTGAAACAAATGAAGATCGAAGGCACGTTTCGTTGTTTTGATTCAATCAAGAAAGGCAATTCAAAGTTTCCATTTCGCAAAATCATTGTCTATTTGATCATTGGCTGGATGGCTTCCTGTAGCCGGCTTTTCCACTTTCGTTCCTTGGAGAAGGATGCCCTGGTACAGCAGTTTATGGGCGGCAGTTGCCCACATTATTCTTTATTGGGCAAAGACTTAAGATATCTTGCCAAATTCAATGTGCAGCTGGACATCAAAGAGCTGATGCACGATATCATTGAACCTGCCTTGCCATCCTCCTTGATCCTGGACTTTGATTCAACCATAGAAACCGTCTATGGTCATCAGGAATTGGCTAAAACAGGGCCCAATCCCCATAAACCCGGCCGCAAAAGCTACCATCCTTTGCTGGTGTATGAAGGGAAAACTCGTCTATGCTTGAATGCAGCCCTGCGGCCCGGAAACCGGCATACGGCCGACAATGCCATTGATCTCGCGGAAGAGACCCTGAATCTGCTTTCTGAATCCCAGACTGTCTCCTATGCCCGCTTTGACAAAGGCTTTGCCGGAGAGGACTTTTACGGATATTGGGAAGGGAAGCAGATTGACTACGCCGGCAAACTGAAGTGGACAGGCCGTTTGGCGAAAGCCGTTTATACCGATCCGCAGCCATGGACCAGGTTCGTCGATGAAGACATCGTTATTGAAGGCAAAACGATCAACTATCAAGCAACTTCCTGGGATAAGCCAAGAAGCGTTTCAGTCATCCGGAAAGCTGCTCGTTTCGAGATGGACCAAGTGCAATTGATAGATTTTATCTGGGAACATGAAGCCATTGTCCATACCATGGATTGGTCTCCGATGGACATTTGGCGTTTTTACAACCAAAGGGCCTGCATGGAAAACTACATCAAGGAAGCCAAATACGGGTTTTCCATCAACCGGATCCCAACCGGATCATTTAAGGTCAACGAACTGGACCTATTGATCAAGTTATTTGCGTACAACCTGTTTGAACTTTTTAAAATGGATCATTGCCCTGCCCCCATGAAAAGCTATACCATTCAAAGATTTCGCAGGGAAATCGTTCAGGCAGCAGGAGTATTCGTCTATCATGCCAGACAAATCATGTTAAAGATTCAGGAAGGCTACCTTCATAAAAGGGATTTTACAAACATGGTTAATAGCGTAAAGCAGCTTGAATGACTGGCAGTAACTGAATAAATTGGAAATTCCGCGCCCCTTCATTTTGGGGAGGGGGAACCTATATCCAATTTTCCAGGTTCAGAAATTTTCAACATCCAGTTTTTCAATATATTACCAAATTCCTGCTGAATTAATGTTCAGCAAATTTACTTTCGTAATTTGGGATAATTAATGGGATAGTTAAATTTAAAATAGAAACTACGATTAATTTGGTTTTAATTGAATTTAACCTCGACTTGTTCATCAGAGATTTCCTTTCGACTTATGCTTTTTATATTGCTGAATTTATTCGAGTTTTTCAGAATTAGCCTATAATCCCCATTCAAGGCATTAAAATAAATAAAAATAACTATTCAAGTGCGTGTTCAAAAAGGAGGATAAAAAGGACCAAGAAGTTCGAGGCGGCGCAGCTTTGAGCAGCGGAATGTATGCTTTTAAATACATGAGCAGCGGAAAAGCAAGCCAACGAAGAAATTCGCAGTGTCATTTTTACCGGACTTTTTGAACATCCTCTTCAAAAAATATAATATACTCCTATATTTCCTATTAGGTGATATAAGGTAGTTAGCAACTTATATTTTGAACTATTTTACATCTAGATTTTCCAACTTATCTTTCTTTGCCTTGTCGTTTTCCCAAGGCAAAAGTACAGATTAACCGATTAGGTATATCGTGTTATAATACATATTGCATATTGATAATCTGTGACAAACAATCTAATATTAGATAAAAATTACCACTAATTAAATTTCCCTTTAAACTCGTTAGATAAAAGAAATGTTATAATCTAAGATGAAAACCTTTTTATTTAAGCTCAATATGTATATCTACCTATGACCAAAATATACTTAAACGAAGAACCCCTAGTTTTGCTCGTCCAAAAATAGCGATTTATTGATAAATTACTAATCATTGGAGGGATTTTATGCTAGTAGAAACAAACAAAGTTAGTTGGCTCGAAAGTATCATTGAAGCAGTTCATGATGGTATTCTCGTCATCGATGATTCGGGAATTGTTCAATTAATTAATGAAGAATATACAAATATAACAGGTGTCACAAAAGAACAAATTATTGGGAAACCACTCGTCCACGTCCGCCCTGGTGCATTGCTTCCTACTGTTTTAAAAAGTGGAAAACCGAAGGAAGGTGTTTTCCGTAAAGAAAAAAGAATGGAATATGTCGTCGATATGGCACCGATTTACCAAAACGAGAAAATAGTTGGTGCAGTTTCTATTTGTAAAAGTATGCCCGAGCTTTATTTATTAACGAATGAATTGAAGAAAAGTAAGCAAAAAATCAATCAACTAGAAAAAACAGTTGGGCTCATGCATCAAGCGAAATATGCTTTTTCAGATATCGTTGGGGACAATCTTCTTATTCAAAAAGTGATTGATCAAGCTAAAAAAATTGCCCCGACAGATTTAAATATTTTAATTACTGGAGAATCTGGAACTGGTAAGGAGATCTTCGCACATGCCATTCATCAAAAGAGTACCCGGGATACCGGTCCTTTTGTACCAGTAAATTGTGCTGCCATTCCAAGCTCACTTCTAGAGAGTGAGTTATTCGGTTATGAAGAAGGTGCGTTTACAAACTCAAAACAAGATGGAAAAATCGGTCTATTCGAACTTGCAAACAAGGGGACACTTTTCTTAGATGAAATTGGCGATATGCCGCTCGACCTTCAATCAAAGTTACTACGAGTTTTGGAAGAAGGAACTTTTCGAAAGATTGGCGGATTAACGGAAAAACAAATAGATGTTCGTATTATCGCTGCAACAAATAAAGATTTATCAAAAATGGTGCAAAAAGAGCTTTTTCGTGAAGATCTTTACTATCGAATTAATACTGTTCATCTTTCTATTCCACCACTTCGTAATCGAAAAGATGATATTCCAGGGATCGTATCCTATCTAGTGAAAAAGCAAAGTAATTATACTGATTTTCAATTTGACGAAGAAGTAATGAATGCACTTTACCAATATGATTGGCCTGGTAATATTAGAGAATTAAAAAATACGATTCATTATGCGATTAGTATGGCCGATCAATACATCATCACACGGGAAGATTTGCCACCTTCTATCAAAATAGCTGCAAAGCCAAATAATCCAGCTACTCGTTCCTTGCAGAAAACGTTGATAGAAACGGAAAAAGCTATTATTGTCGAAACACTTCAAAATACGGGATTAACGGTGAAAGGTAAAAAAGCTGCTGCAAATAAGTTAGGTATTTCCTTAGCTTCTTTATACAATAAAATTGCTAAGTTCGAAATTAACTTATAATTTCTAACATTTTAGAAATGAATGAAAAACATTCAATATATTAGAAACCTCCTTTAGGACAAAGATACGAGACCTTTTGGAAATATATGTTTCTTTTTTTTTAGAAATAACACATTTTTAAAAGCCTTATTTTAAAGGCTTTTTAATTTGGCACGGTAATTGCATTTGTATTTATGTAAAAAGGAGGGTATTAAAATGTTGGCATTATTTGGTTTTTTAACTATTGGTATCTTTTTATACCTAATTCTTTCTAAAAGAGTTTCAGTTATTGTTGCCTTAATTTTAGTTCCACTTATTTTTGGAATATTTACGAGTGATCTTACCGATCTTGGTGAGATGATTTTAGAAGGGGTTTCGGGAGTAGCACCGACAGGAATCATGCTTGCATTTGCTATTCTATTTTTTGGACTCATGAGTAAAGTTGGACTATTTGATCCAGTCATCTCCAGGGTGTTGAAACTAGTAAAAGGTGATCCAATGAAGATTGTCATTGGAACCGCTCTCATCGGAATGCTCACTCATCTCGATGGTTCTGGTGCCTCTACTTTCTTAATTACAATACCTGCATTACTTCCACTTTACGAAAAATTAGGCATGAGTCGTCTCGTACTTGCAGGAGTCGTCGCTCTTAGTGCTGGTACGATGAACATCGTACCTTGGGGAGGCCCGACGGCACGGGCAGCTACATCTCTCGGCGTAGATACAGCCGATTTGTTTATTCCAGTTATACCCGCTATGATTGTTGGACTTATTTGGGTATTATTTGTTAGTTATATTCTTGGAAAAAGAGAAAGAAAGAGAATAGGCGTTCAAGATTTTGAATTCGATTACAAACAAGAATTAAGTGAAGAAGATTTAAATGCAAGACGACCAAAACTATTCTGGTTTAATGTCACTCTTACAATTATCACACTGGTTGCTCTTGTTCAAGTATGGCTACCGCTACCTATTATTTTCATGATTGCATTTGCCATTGCACTAATCGTAAACTATCCAAATCCAGCTGAACAACAAGATCGAATTACAGAACAAGCTACAGGTGTCGTAACCGTAGTGTCCATTATATTTGCAGCCGGTATTTTTACTGGAGTTCTTTCTGGTACAGGTATGATTGAAGCGATGGCTGAATCACTCGTAAGCTTTATTCCAGATAGTGCTGGAACTTTTATGACGTTAATTGTTGCCATCTCAAGTATGCCACTTAGTTTAGTGTTTACACCTGATGCCTATTACTTTGGAGTTTTACCTGTATTAAGTGAAACAGCAAGTGCTTACGGTATAGCGACTGCCGAGATCGGTCGAGCAGCAATTTTAGGACAGATGACAGTCGGATTCCCATTAAGTCCGCTTACTGCTTCCACTTTCCTTTTATTAGGATTAGCAAAAGTAGATCTTGCTGACCACCAACGTTTTATTTTTAAATGGGCGTTTGGAACAACAATTATTATGACGATTGTCGCATTTATTACAGGAGCTATCACGATTACGATTTGATTAGAAAATTTGGCTTTCGCCAATCTTACAGCGAAAGCCTTAGTTGCACTTATGCAGTAAGAAAGGATTTATACTTTCTTATCTGCCAAAACAGCGAAACAAAAGGAGTGTTTATCTTGTTACGAATCGGTTCTGGTGCAGGGTTTGCAGGTGATCGTATCGAACCAGCAAAAGCCCTCGTAGAAGAAGCAAAATTAGACTATCTTATTTTAGAATGTTTGGCAGAACGAACTATAGCACTTGCTCAAAAACAAAAAAGACAAAATCCTGAACTAGGTTATAATGAGTATCTCGAAGAACGTATGCGATATTTGCTGCCATCCTTAATGAATAATAAAGTTCGCCTCATTACAAATATGGGTGCAGCAAATCCGATAGGTGCAGCGAAGAAAATTTTAGAAATTGCACACGAAATGGGACTAACATGTAAAGTAGCTGCCGTTACTGGTGATGATGTTACAGAGTTGTTAGACTTTCAAGGGAAAAAACTCGAAAACAATCAAAGTATCGACCTTTTTGAACCGATTATTTCCGCCAATGCTTATCTTGGAATTGATGCATTGTTACCTGCATTAGACACAGATGCAGATATTATCGTAACCGGTAGAGTTGCTGATCCTTCCTTATTTCTGGCACCTATTGTCCATAACTACAATTGGGATGTGGAAGATTATGATCTCATTGGGAAAGGTACATTAATTGGACATTTATTAGAGTGTGCAGGACAAGTAACTGGTGGATATTTTGCAGATCCCGGAAAAAAAGATGTTCCCAGACTCGCCGATTTGGGGTTTCCTTTCGCCATCGTTGAACCTGATGGGAAAGCGATTATTACAAAACTACCCAATGCTGGAGGAACTGTCAATTTACAAACGGTAAAAGAACAACTTTTATACGAGGTTCACGATCCTAAAAAATATGTAACACCTGATTGTATCGCTAATTTTTCTACAGCTCATTTAACAGAAGTTGCAAAAGATGAAGTATTAGTTTCTGGAGCCACAGGAACAAAAAGACCCGATCAATTAAAAGTTTCCGTTGGTTATCACGCTGGTTATTTAGGAGAAGGAGAAATATCCTATGCTGGTTCCACTGCATTAGATAGAGGTAAACTAGCTGAGGACATTGTCAACGAAAGATTAAAAGATAGGGTGACAAATATGAAAGCAGATTTAATCGGAGTTTCTTCCCTTCACCATGGACAGTTCGGTCACCATCATCCTTATGAAGTTCGTCTCCGAGTTGCCTCCTTATGTAAAACGGAAGAAGAGGCAAAAATAGTCGGCCATGAAGTAGAGGCGCTCTATACAAATGGTCCTGCAGGTGGAGGTGGAGCTAGAAAAAGAGTTGAAATAGTCATTGGTATTGTTTCAACCCTTATCGATCGATCCACTATCGAAATCAAGACAGACATATTGGAGTGAGAACATGAGCAAAGTTAAATTATTAGATATCGCACATAGTAGAACAGGAGATAAAGGGAATACGTTGAATCTCTCACTAATCCCTTATAAAGAAGATGACTATGATTGGTTGGCGAAGGAAGTTACCCCTGAAAAAGTAAAAGAACATTTGAAGCATATTATAAAAGGTGAAGTACAAAGATACGATCTTGAAAACATAAAAGCTTTTAACTTTGTTTGCGAAGATAGTTTAGGAGGCGGAGTGACTACTTCACTTGCGATGGATACACATGGAAAAAGTATTAGTTCTGCCTTTTTAGAAATGGAAATAGAAATCCAGGAAAAAAATAATTAAAATAAAAAATACCGGGTTATGATAAATCGAGTGTTTAGCTAATCAAAATAAACATTCAATATCAATCTTGCATTATAAAACCCAGTTCTGGTAGATCCGTATGATGTGCCTTTCAGGTTTAGCACCATTCATCCACTAGAACTGGTTTCACTTATTTTATATGGCATCTATAGCTCTCGAAAAATCCGACTACTATTTTACCTTAATTCACTAATTACTGAAGTCCCAATACTTAGATTGGTTCAATTACTTTTTGAACTACTTCCTCCTCATGCGGGAACAATGTATTGACTGGTGCCCCAACACTTTCCATATGTGGATCATTAACTTTTGTTTTAATTTTGCTCATCACTTCAACTATTGCAAGAACAGAAAGGTACATACGTTGCAATATAACCGCCTTCATGGCACAACACTAATCGACTATCACAATGCTTATCCGCTAACTTTTTCATAAAGACAGTAAACTTGTAAAATCTTTCAGCCGTTACCATCATTTTAGCTAGTGGATCAAAGATGCTTGGATCTTGTCCAGCTGATACGATAATTTCTGATTTGAATTGATCTGCAATAGGTCCAATAACTTTTTCAAATGCATGCATATATCCCGCATTTCCTGTTCCAGACGGTAATGGGATGTTGACGTTGTACCCTTTTCTTTCAACACTATCCTTTATAAAACCACCATCTGTCCTCAGTATTTGATCTTGATGAATAAATATAAATAAAGTGCTGTCATCATCTTAAAACGCCTGCTCAATTCCGTATCCATGGTGTACATCCCAATCGAGTACTAGAATACGTTCCAAATTATATTTTCATTTAGCATATTTAGCTGCAATTGCAACGTTATTAAAGATACAGAACCCATTCCTTCTTCAGCGTCCGCATGATGAGCTGGTGGTCTAGTTAAAACATAAACAATTTCAACTTCACCTTCCATCTCCGCATCGACGTCCATAATTGCTCCACCCGTGGATAACAAGGCAATTTCATATGAACCTCTTCCTACTATCACATTCATCCCTGCTTCCCCACCATTAGCATTACTTAACTCTTTTACTCTATCAACATAACTCGGAATAAGAAATAATTCAATTTCCTCTCGTGTTGCAGCTTGTAGGGCAATGGACTTAAGTTGAGGTGTCAATCCACTCACATCAAGCAAATTTTTAAATCTTCTCTTCGTTTCTGAATCTTCTCCATAAGTATGACTTTGTATCCAAATATATGGTAGCCTACGCTTCTATACAATTGAATATTTTTTGGTACGGTCAATCGAACTTTACAAAATATTGCGGATGCTTCTTTGTTTTTCTCATAATCTTCAAGGGATTTTAATATTTTCTTCGTAATCCCCTTTCCTTGTTTAGCCGAAATAACCGATAATCTATAAAAATAATGTCCAATATCATTTAATTGAAAACGAACTATTCCAACTGGCTTATGATCAATATAAGCAATTAAACCTTTCTCATTGTTTTAAAAAGCTATTAATATCCAGTCTCCTCTAGCACTTGATGGAGCAACTTCATTTTTATATTTCATAAATGCCTTCATCATCAAGTCGTGAATCAATGAAACATCCTATAATTTCGAAAATTTAATTTCCAAAAATTAACTACTCCTTCCCTTGTCGTAATAAACATATATTTCAGCAAAATCATACGCTTGATCTCTTAAACTAGAACTACCAAAATCGATTATCCCTGCAATCCTACTTGTTTCAGAATTACCTAAAATGTCTGTGTTTAATTGTTATAGTTAAATTTATAGAATCCTTTCTCTTTCGGAAACGTTTTCAAATGAGTATGTCACGTCTTAAAATATTTCCTTTTAAATGCGTGTTCAAAAAGGAGGATAAAAAGAACCAAGAAGTTCGAGGCGGCGCAGTTTCGAGCAGCGGAATGTATGCATTTAGATACATGAGTAGCGGAGAAACAAGCATTCGTGCGAAATTCGCAGTGTCATTTTACCGGACTTTTTGAACATCCTGTTTAAGGCATATTTACATTTCTACTTTCAGCATTTTCCTTGTTACCCTTTCTGCCCGCTCCTCGACCGTCTGATTGGATAGCTTACCTAACTGCAGTTCATCAATGATTTGTCCATCTTTCATAAATAACACCCGTTCACTTTGAGCAGCAACCTTCGCATCATGCGTCACTAGCATGATCGTTATTCCTTCTTGGTTAATTTTAAGAAAATTTCCCATAATTTCTTCGGCAGCCTTTGAATTTAAAGCTCCTGTTGGCTCATCGGCAAAGATAATTTTCGGTTCATTGATCAAGGCTCGACAAATCCCAGCTCGTTGCAGCTGTCCCCCGGAAGCTTGATTCGGCATTCGATAGGCTAAATTTCCAATTCCTGTTATTTCCAAAAGTTGTTGTGCTTTACTCGCTAATTCTTTTACCTTTTTCCGATTGTCTCGCATAGCGGGGAGTACAATATTATCTATAATCGTTAAATTGTTTAAAAAGATAGGTTGTTGGAAGACAAATCCCATTTGCTGTCGACGGATATCGGAGAGTTCTGTTTCTCCACATGCCCCCAGACGTTGATGATTAAATATTACCTCGCCACTATCTATAGTATCCATTCCACTTAAAGCATAGAGTAACGTTGACTTTCCTGAGCCTGAAGGTCCCATCACAGAGATAAACTCACCTTCATAAATGATGACAGATACATCTCGTAAGACCTTAATCCTTTCCTTTTCAGCGTCAAAAGATTTATAAATATGTTGCCCATCCATTATTTTTTTCATGGTTTACTCCTTTATATTTTCTGCGATTCCAATTCTTCCAGCTTGATTGGTTCCCAGTTTCGTTGCTAGTAATGTGACAAATAGCATCAATAACGGACAACCCAAGTAGATAACCGGATGACTTACAAAGGTGAGCGTATCTACACCAAAGAAAGAGATAGCCATCCCTGCTATTGATTCTCCAAAAGTATTTGCCAATATACTTCCTCCAGCAACACCAATGATTAATATAAAAATTCCCCGAGCTGTGTATTGTTCGGAAAGGTCTTGATTGGTAAATCCAATCGCTTTTAACATCGCTATAGCCGACCGATCCTTAGCGACCAATAATTTCATAAATAACAGGCTCACTAACCCTGTAATGAATAAAGCTACAATTAAGGCAACGTTTGCTCCTGTTTTAATGGATGCCATGGTGGTGCCGAATATTTGTTGCTTATGATGATGGGCATCTGTTACTTTCGCAAAAGGCAGGGCTTGTGAAATTTCTTCCGTTTTAGCAACTATTTGATCAGTATGGTTAAGCTTTATGTAATAGTTAATCCACATTGGTGGAGCTGTTTCATCTGAGAAATTTGCCTTTGCTGTCCTTCCGCCATTCAAAATATTGGAGTAAATCCCAGATACAACAAAGCTTTTCGGCTCGCCATTGGTAATAATTTCAATCCTATCACCAACTTGTTTTCCAAACCCCGTAGCATTCATGGAAGATAAAGCAATTTCATCATGCTGTTCTGGTGCTTTTCCTGCATTGTATTCAATTGGAAATGCAGCATGGTCTCCAAGTTCAATGACTATTTTCTCTTCTGAACCATCCTCTTTCTTTGCTTTAAAAGATTTTGAGGTAATTTGGACAAACTGATCAATGGAAGCATCCCCATTTAAATAATTGACGACTTGCTGTTCATTTTCCACCGGTTCATCGGATGGATACATACTAACCATCAAGTCCATTTCTCCAAAGCCCAAATATTTCGTAAAGGACGAGGATGATACGGTTTGGTACGTATTCCATGGAACAATCATAATAAAGCATGAAAGCAAAAAAACAATAAGCATGGTAGCATAAAGCTTTTTTCGGGATAATACATCTTTTACTCCTAAAAATACATTGGTTGGCAGTAGCCTATTTTGGCTAAGCAATAAATAATTTTTACGTGCGGTTTTTTCCTCCTGACTGCCAGTACGAATTGCTGAGGCAGCGGAGATTTTTCTAAAACGTCTCAATAAGAAATGAACGTAACTAATCACCAGCAAGAAAACAACGATACTCCCAAAGATAGCCAGAAAAATGCTCCAGCCAGCATACTGACTTTCACCCATATAAAGCCGGATATTCTCTAGTAATGGATTACTAAAAATAAAAGATAATAATAAGCCGATGAAGCTACCAACAAAAGCAATGAAAGCATATTTGGCTATATAGATTTTTTTGATATCCGCTAGCCGTAGACCAATCGCCTTCATCGTTCCAATCTCCCGATAATCCTCTTCTATTTTTGTTAATAGTGTAAAACGAATGCACATAAAAGCAATGATTACGATTAAAAAGCCGACTAGTAGGATAATTGCAATCATAATACCATCGGATAAGCCATTAATTACTTTGAACAAAGCGCTGGTTAACGTTGGACCATTGGCTTCTAATCCGGCATCGGCATATGCGGTTTCAAATTCATTGGTTTTGGATGTATCATACAGTTGAAATTCAATTAAATATTCCAGCGTGCCTTCTGATTCCAGTTCTCGATAATCCTTTTCACTTACTAAAAAACGTTTTGAAGAAGCTAGGGGTGAATTCATTTGCCCATCTCTGAGGAAACCGGCAATTTTAAATTCTTTCCCGGCCACCATTGCTTGATCCCCAACCTGAGCGATGCCGTCTTTCATATAATCGATAGGTACATATAGTTCTCCTTCCATCGGCTGGATGGGCTGACCGTCCAAGTCGAGCAAGTAATCAAAAGACGGACTTTGTGTAGAAAAACCATTGTCTTGAATATTTTCTACAAGACTATTTTCACCTAATTGAATGTTTGCCCCCGCAATATTTAAAAAATCCAACACCTGATAATCTTTTACATGTTCATTTTCTGCAGCAAAACTTTCCAGTCGTTCCTTATTCAGATTCCCCACATGCATTTGCAAGAAGTCTGGTACCTGAGCCTGCTTCATTAATGTGTCGATGGAGCCAGAAAGGTTAACGATTAAAATAGCTACTAAACTTACAAGCGCTGTTGCAGCAGTGATGAATAACATCGTCGTTATACTAATCAACTTGTTCCTCAAAAGGTCATTACGTATAATGCGAAGATACATGTCTTTTCCTCTATTCTTTTGTTAAAATTTTCATCAACTGCCCGCTAATCATCCCTTGTTCTGTTCCAAGTATTCTTTCCGCATTAAAGGAAAAAGCTTTCATTCTTTGTGACTGTTCTTCTTCCGTTAATTCAATCATCCCATCGTCAAGGATAGTAGTAGCATACACGAGTAGCATCTCCACGCTTTCATAAGGATAGGCTGTGTGGAAAATATTTTCTTCTATTCCATCCTGGATAATGCCTGTAAAAATCGGTGTAATTTCTGTCAATAATACCTTCTGAATCTTCTGATGCATCAGGGCGTTTTGCGGCTTATGAATATGTGTCATCAATTCTTCAGAAACAGCTCCACTCACATTTAAGGAAGTAATCGCCATAAGTAATCGTTCAATAACAGGTATTTCCTTTCTCCCTGCAATTGCTTGTGCCCCTTCGATTACTTTTTTGTTATAACGGTCGATAATCCCATCCATGATTGCTTCTTTGCTTTCAAAGTGGTAATACAGGGTGCCTCTGGCAATTCCAACCTTTTTCAAAATGTCATTGGTGCTTGTTCCGTCATAGCCCTGTTGATTAAACAAAGCTTCTGCCACATCTAAAATTTCATTTCTTCTTTCCTCTGCCTCCTTGACTATTCTCACAACCTCACTCCTCCTCTTATTGTTAGACCGTCTACCTGTCGATTAAATGCTATAATCAAATTATAATGAAAAATTTTTAAATGTCTACTAGACTATGGTCTTATTTTTAAATAAAAACATTAATTGAAAAAAATGATTGGTGGTTTCATTTTTGTTGTAGAGTTAATCCTGACGTATTTATTTGAACGACAGGATGATAGCTCCAGCATCTACGAACTTATATTTATCGTGTTCGATAGATCCCTACGAATGTACAGAAATTGCCTATGATATATGGGAAGTGTTATAAGAGGATGTTCAAAAAGTCCGGTAAAAATCACACTGCGAATTTCGCACGAATGCTTGTTTCTCCGCTACTCATGTATATAAATGCATACATTCCGCTGCTCGAAACTTCGCCGCCTCGAACTTCTTGATCCTTTTTTTTGAACACGCACTATAAGGGCTATTTTAAATGCGACCGAAAAAGGGTAAACCTTGGCGTCTTGCATCAAACAGTGACCGGGAAGATAGTTGCATAGAGCAATACAGCTTCGAGCGCCGATTTCTCATTCTGAAAGGGCGCTCCAGCCCCAGCTATTATTTATTTTTTTTTAACTGATTATTTAACATAGCTTCAACTCTTTTAAAATAAAGATACCAGCCGAGCCAATTCAGTATATATAGCAAAATGAAAGCCAGACTGCTCCATAAAATAGCCCATCCACTAAGCGATATCCAGCCGACTGTCACAGCGATAATAAGCCATACACTATAAGTAAGGAGAAAATGAATAATGGACTTTTTAATGATATTACTGTCGCTGTCTCCAAAAATAAGGGAGGAAATGCCAAAATATACACCTAATAACATACTGGCTGCCATATGCATCCATATTTCCGAAGCCGTCGCCTCAAATGCATTTATTTTCATAATGGTAAGAGCAATAAACGTAATTATGCCGCCAAAAGCCACACCCAGCATACTGCGCCTTAAAATTTCAAGTATCATTTTATTGCCCTCCCTTGATCAGTTCATCTTTAATTGCACCCACATACTTTCGGGTAATATATTCCTTGCTGCCGGATTGAAAATAAACACATAAATTACCATTAAAAGACGCTTCAAATTTTTTAATACGATGAATATTTCCGATAACAGACTTTGAAAAGCGCATAAAGCCATGGGGAATCAGGAATTCTTCTACTTCATACAGCTTCATTTTCACTTCAAAACGTGAATCTTTGGACACAGCATATGTTTTTCTTTTTTCGGAATGAATAAAATCAATTTCCTTTGGCTCTAGAAGTATCGTTTGCTCTTCATCTACACCAAGTAAGCGCTGCTGCTTATTCTTTTTAATGATATTGACGATTTCCTCCAGTTCCTGCGTCCATTCCTTCGCCTGGATTGTTATCCGCGTTTCTTCATGATTATCATCGATATCGATGTTTATTTTCATTCCATCCCCTCCAAATGCGCTCCATGTCTTCTGCTAGTTTACAGCTTGTTTCAGAAAATATGGGTAACGGACGATAGCGATAAAAAATGCAACTAACCCAATTGCAAATAACACCCCTAGCGTTTGAAGAAGCTCCGACACTTGTGTGGTTCCTGCCATGGCATCCTGAAAAGACTGGTGTGCCCAATACTGAGGTAAAAAATGGGCAATTGTTTGCATAAAGTCTGGCATCATTTCCAATGGCATCCATAACCCGCTTAGCATCGCTCCACCTAGAGCAATGATTTGTGTAATAGCAATTCCCATATTTTCTGTATTTACAGTAAGTGACATAGCCAATCCAATGGCTGTCACTGTAAACGTAATGAACAATGACAAAATCAACAGAATGATTGGCTGTCCTAGTGATACATTATAAACTAATTTTCCAAATAAAAATAACACCACAATCTGAATCATAACGATATACGTAAATGGGAGCCACTTTCCAAGCAAATAATAATAGCTTTTGAGCGGTGTACTTGCAAGTCTAGCAGTCATCCCTCTATCCCTATCTTTAATAAACACCTGTACCATCGAAATCATAATGAAAAATACAAACATAACGATATACCCTGGAACAATGGACTGGATAATATCTTTATTTACCGCTTCGTCGGTACCAGCTGTGAATATGGAAATAAATAAAACAGTAAATAAAATTGGTAAAATCAGCATCCAAAAAACAAGACCTTTATCCTGTAAATGTTTCTTTAATTCAACGATCATAATTGCATTCATTAAAACACCTCCTTTAGTCTCTTAAGTTACTTCCAGTTAGTCTGAAAAATACATCCTCCAATCGAGGACGAACCAGCTCCAGCCGTTCTACATCAACATTATTTTCTCTGCAGTAGGAAATAATATTTTCCATTGACGGTAGCGGCTCTTCAGTATAAATTAAAAATGCGTCCTTCTCTTGTGAAACGGTTCCATATTGCTCTAATTTTTTCTGAGGAATACCATTTGCTTTTATATAAATGGAAGGAACAGCATATTGTTGAAGTAATTCACTTATCGCACCGTTCTCTATCATTTTTCCTCGGTCAAGAAATGCAACGTAGTCACATAGTTTTTCAATCTCCTCCATATAATGACTGGCATAGACAACTGTCTTTCCACCTGCTTTTAGTTCTCCAATCATTTGAAATATATATTTTCGCGATTGAGGGTCTATGCCGACAGTAGGCTCATCCATGATGATAAGATTCGGATTATGCATCAGTGCACATCCGATATTCAGCCTGCGTTTCATCCCTCCTGAAAAGGTAAATACTTTATCCTTACTCCTTTCACTAAGACCAATTAGTCCCAGCACCTCTTTTATCCGCTGATTCAGTTGGCTTCCTTTTAAATTGTATAATCTGCCAAATAGCTGTAAATTACTGGCTGCTGAGATGTCTTCCTCTAAAACAATATCCTGTGGTACATAGCCTAATTTCTGTTTTGATTTGTCGGTGATTCGTTTTTCATTAAATTCAATTTTTCCTTCGTAGTTGCGAATAATGGATGTAATTATTTTAATTAAAGTAGACTTTCCTGCTCCATTTGGGCCAACCAATCCATAGCAGGTTCCCCCAGGAATGGTAATGGAAACATCTTTTAAAGCTTCTGTTTGATCAAAACACTTTGTTACATTATTGATTGTCAGCATACTCACCATCTCCTTTCACTTATATTATGGAAAAGAAATGGGGATTTGCGGGATAGAATGGAATAACATGCGAGGTTCTATGTATAAAGTGCTGAAAAATTCGCATAACATATATGCTGGTTGACGATTAGACTATAAATGTCAAAATAAGCGTGTACACTTTCGACTATATAAGAATGTACAATTTGATGGGTGATTCAAAAAAGGAATTACACATACAGCAGTCATTACAATATCCTTTCAATAGCTACTAACTAGCAATCCACACTCCCTATTAAGGGAGTGACACACGACATATCGTAAATATGCAACCTTTTTATTATTTCAATCCACACTCCCTATTAAGGGAGTGACACGCTGGTTGTTATCTTTATCATACCTAGATTGCGATTTCAATCCACACTCCCTATTAAGGGAGTGACCTAAATTTAAATAGACAAACAACCGCAATTCTAGAATTTCAATCCACACTCCCTATTAAGGGAGTGACGTAGATAATGTTGATGCATTAAAGGATTTAAACGATTTCAATCCACACTCCCTATTAAGGGAGTGACGCAATAAAAAAGATAAACCTAGCTGTTCTCGATGTATTTCAATCCACACTCCCTATTAAGGGAGTGACAAAATTGGACAATCCGGAAGAAGCAGATACCCCTATTTCAATCCACACTCCCTATTAAGGGAGTGACAAGCCATATCTTATCTCACCTCCACTGCGAAGTAATTTCAATCCACACTCCCTATTAAGGGAGTGACGGATTGTTTACTTCACGAAGTAATGCCTGCAATGATTTCAATCCACACTCCCTATTAAGGGAGTGACCTTTGTTGTAGGGTTTACCAGCCCACTCAATTAGCATTTCAATCCACACTCCCTATTAAGGGAGTGACGTAGATAATGTTGATGCATTAAAGGATTTAAACGATTTCAATCCACACTCCCTATTAAGGGAGTGACGAAGGGAAAGCGGTGGCCTTTATCTTGATTATCTCATTTCAATCCACACTCCCTATTAAGGGAGTGACACAAGCATTGGAGAGTGATTCAACATGAGAAGACATTTCAATCCACACTCCCTATTAAGGGAGTGACAGACATCGTACGTATCTTAGGGTACGGAGATGAAATTTCAATCCACACTCCCTATTAAGGGAGTGACTAATACATGTATTAGAATATAATTAGAAGGTAAGATTTCAATCCACACTCCCTATTAAGGGAGTGACCAAAAGCACGGATTAAATTCTTTCGTACGATTATAATTTCAATCCACACTCCCTATTAAGGGAGTGACTGCGAGTTTCGACTGGGAGACTTCTCCTAGGGATATTTCAATCCACACTCCCTATTAAGGGAGTGACATCGGACTCACAACTGAAGTTTGACACCAACATAATTTCAATCCACACTCCCTATTAAGGGAGTGACAACATCAAATCCGGCCGACTCTAACTGTTTTAAGATTTCAATCCACACTCCCTATTAAGGGAGTGACTTACTTATTTACGTAAGAAAGGTGTAGCGATATATTTCAATCCACACTCCCTATTAAGGGAGTGACTTGGGGACGCTCCTGCATACACCTCGGAAGGGACAATTTCAATCCACACTCCCTATTAAGGGAGTGACAGGATTAATTATTTTAATGTCTTGTAATTCGTTATATTTCAATCCACACTCCCTATTAAGGGAGTGACCAGACAACATGCAAACATACAACTAACTCTAACATATTTCAATCCACACTCCCTATTAAGGGAGTGACGATTGGCAAAAGGTAAATTTACAATGCCATCCACATTTCAATCCACACTCCCTATTAAGGGAGTGACTGAAGTGGATAATAATATTCAGTGGATCTCACGAATTTCAATCCACACTCCCTATTAAGGGAGTGACAACAAAATCAGGATTACCGCCAGCTTCAGTAATTATTTCAATCCACACTCCCTATTAAGGGAGTGACGACGACGATTGATTAATTTGTTAGACGAGAGGAATATTTCAATCCACACTCCCTATTAAGGGAGTGACCTGCTGAAAATGAACATGGAGAAAGTGAGTTGTCTATTTCAATCCACACTCCCTATTAAGGGAGTGACGTTTATGAATCACAAGACGGCAATGATTTGGGAGTATTTCAATCCACACTCCCTATTAAGGGAGTGACAGATTAGACACTATGAACTGGAAGTAATTTAAATATTTCAATCCACACTC
>NZ_JAXHDD010000039.1:0-37963 GCF_037072025.1 Pseudogracilibacillus sp. SO30301A
TACTTAAGTTGATAATTTCGGTTAACCTAGATGCTGCACCGTTGATTTTCGCCTTCGGGCAGTCGCTCATTCTTAGGGCATGTTTCAGCCTTCGCTGCACAGGACGTGCTAGTGCCGGCATTGGTCACAAATCTTTATGGTGGGACGAAAACGTAGCTACAGTCCCAGGACGTAACCGCTTTTAGCTTCTAGGAGTCAACTGTCCTCCGGCTCTAATCAACCATTGTGACAGTATCAAGCTGCGTAGATGTTACCTTCACCATTCCAGCGAAGGAAATACACGGAGACTCCTGTGGGAGGATAGGCCTAGGTGAGACACAAGTGCGTAGCACGAAGGGGCTCATCAGCCGCCTACGGAAAGCGCAGTGTATTTCCGTAGCGGCATTTTACTTTGTAACTTGTCTACATTTCGTTAGTAGTAAAATTTTCACTACTGCACAGTATCCTTCGACAGTAGAGGAAGTGGGATTGATTTTGGAACAAAGATGAAAATATCATTTTTTTTACATGATAAAGGAGACGAATGAGATGCGAGAAAATATGGATCCAGAACAAATTGAACGTGAGAAGGAATACAAAAAAATGGGGCTTTCAGACGAAGAGTACGAACGGATTAAAACAATTATAAATCGTCGTCCGAATTATACAGAAACGGGGATTTTCTCGGTAATGTGGTCCGAACATTGTAGCTATAAAACATCTAAACCGTTATTAAAAAAATTCCCAACAAAGGCACCGCAAGTTCTCGTTGGACCTGGTGAAGGCGCAGGTGTTGTTGACATTGGCGATAATCAAGCAGTAGTTTTTAAAATGGAAAGTCATAATAGCCCATCCAAAATTAACCCTTTTGAAGGGGCAGCAACAGGTGTAGGTGGGATTTTACGAGATGTATTTTCGATGGGAGCTCGTCCAATAGCAGCAATTAATTCATTGAGATTTGGTCCATTATTATCTGATCGAACAAAATATTTATTTGAAGAAGTAGTAAAAGGAATAGCTCATTACGGAAACAATGTAGGCGTTCCAACAGTCGGTGGAGAAGTAAAATTCGATCCTTGCTATGAAGATAGTCCACTCGTAAACGCAATGGTAGTAGGTGTACTTAACCATGATGAAGTTCAGAAAGGTGTTGCAAAAGGCGTAGGTAATACGGTCATTTATGCAGGAGCACCGACTGGGCGTGATGGTATTCATGGTGCAACTCATTCATCGGTTGATGAACAGTCTGATGATGCGAGTCCTGCAGCAGGAAATCCCGAACTGGAAAAACGATTAATTGAAGCCTGTCTCGAAGTGATTCATCATGACGCTCTTATCGGCATGCAAGATATGGGGGCAGCAGGACTAACCTCATCTGGAAGTGAGATGGCATCAAAAGCAGGAACTGGAATGTTACTTCATTTAGATCTAATTCCTCAAGCAGAAGAAAATATGTCTGCATATGAAATGATGTTATCGGAAACGCAAGAAAGAATGCTGTTAGTCGTAAAAAAAGGTGCAGAACAAGAAATTATTAATCTATTCCAAAAGCACGATATTGCAGCAGTAGCAGTCGGTGAAGTAATTGAGGACAAAGTGTTTCGAATCGAGCATCAAGAAAAAATCTGGGCAGATATTCCGGTTGATGCGTTAGATAAAGAGGCACCTGTCTACCATTTACCATCGAAAGAGGCGACCTACTATAAGGAATTTCAGAAGCTTGAAAACACTGTACCGGATATTAAAGAATACGGTGAAATATTAAAACTGTTACTTCAGAGCCCAACGATTGCAAGTAAAGAATGGGTATATGACCAATTTGATTCAGTAGCACGTGGAAACACATTAGTTGGTCCAGGGGCAGGAGCTGCTGTTGTTAAAATTGAAGGAAAAGATAAAGCAATCGCTATTTCTGCAGACTGTAATGCACGCTATATTTATTTAGATCCAGAAGTTGGCGGACAAATTGCTGTAGCAGAAGCTTGTCGAAATATTATCGTTTCAGGTGCCAAACCAATCGGAATTACAGATGGATTAAATTATGGGAACCCTACAAATGAAGAAGTGTTTTGGCAAATGGAGAAAAGCATCGACGGAATTAGTGAAGCATGCCGAGCGTTAAACGTTCCTGTCATTAGCGGAAACGTATCGATGTACAACCAATCGTATGGAGAACCGATTTTTCCCACTCCAATAATTGGAATTGTTGGATTATTTGATTCACTCGAGCATATTACGCCAAATGCTTTTCAACAAGCGGGAGATGTGATCTATGTAGTAGGAAAAGCAGATGCAGAATTTGCTGGAACAGAAATTCAAAACCTTTTACAAGGTGAGTATAAAGGGAAAGCACCGCAGATTGATCTAGCTATTGAAAAAGAACGTCAAATCAAAATTTTGCAAGCTATTCAAGAAGGGATTCTTGCTTCGGCGGAAGATATTGCTGAAGGTGGCTTGGCAGTCGCACTTGCTGAAAAAGCAATTCGTGGAAACGTTGGGATAGATGTTACGTTACAAGATAACCCAACAGTGGAACTATTCAGTGAAACACAGTCTCGCTTTGTTATATCGGTAAAAGCGGAAGATGTTGAAGCGTTTGAAAATAGTGGACTTGAAGTGATGAAAATAGGAACAGTCACAGCAGATGAGAAATTTATTGTACGAACAAATGATGGAAAGACATTAATAGAGGAAGATATGAACGGTCTTAAAAAAGGATGGAAAGAAAGTATTCCAACCTTACTGGATTCTGAAATATGAGAAAAAACGAGCTTACCTGGATGAACTTAAAAGTTTCAATGGAGGGCGCGCCTCGCACGTTTTCAGATGAATTTTCGTCGTGACTCTGTTCAATTGCACGTTTTCATACGTATTTCATCGATAATCTGTTTCATGGAGAGCGCCTATATAAAACGAATTGTTTTGAAAGTAATGTTTACGAAAACAACTTAAAAAATGAGGAATGACAATGTTTGCTATTTGGGGTCATAAGAAGGCTGCTGAAATAACATATTATGGACTACATGCACAGCAACACCGAGGACAAGACGGGGCAGGAATTGTTGTGACTGATGGGAAGGAATTAACTGTTCATAAAGATGTTGGCTTAGTAAATGACGTGTTTTCAGGATATAATTTCAATCAAAATCAGGGTCATGCTGCTATAGGACATGTCCGAAATGCTACGCAAGATGATGGCGTATTTAATAATGTCCAACCATTTGTGTTCCATACGTTAAACGGAAGTACGGCAATTGCTCATAATGGGAAAATTGTCAACGCAGATAGTATTCGGAAAAATCTAGAGGCAGCAGGAAGTATTTTGCAGACAACTTCCGATACAGAAGTTTTGGCACATTTAATGAGAAAAAATAATCAAAGGCCATTAGAAGAGGCGATCATTGAAAGTTTAAGAATGCTTATAGGTGCTTATGCATTTGTTATTTTAACAGAAGATAAGTTATATGTTGCACTCGATCCACGTGGTATACGACCACTATCAATTGGTCGACTTGGGGATGCTTATGTGGTAGCTTCTGAAACTTGTGCATTTAGTATTATCGGTGCAACATTTGAACGAGAAGTTCTACCAGGGGAACTTCTCACAATTAGTGATGAAGGTTTAAAATCTACACGATTTTTACTTCGAGAACCGCGCCGGTTATGTGCCATGGAATATGTATACTTTTCTCGTCCAGATAGTGATTTAAACGGTGTGAACGTTCATACATCCAGAAAACGGATGGGAATCGAGCTTGCAAAAGAACATCCTGTGGCAAATGCGGACGTTGTTACAGGAGTACCTGACTCCAGTATTTCCGCAGCGATCGGTTATGCAGAACAATGCGGTTTACCTTATGAAATGGGGGTACTTAAAAACCGGTATGTCGGAAGGACTTTTATTCAACCTTCACAAGAATTACGAGATCAAGGAGTAAAAATGAAACTGTCTCCTGTTCGTGGAGTCGTTGAAGGGAAAAGTATTGTCATGATTGATGATTCTATTGTACGTGGCACAACGAGTAGAAGAATAGTCCGATTACTGAAAGAAGCGGGAGCAAAAGAAGTTCATGTTAGAATTTCATCACCAAGAATTGAAAACCCATGTTTATATGGGATCGACATGTTAACAAAAAAAGAACTTATTGCTGCAAATCATACAAACGATGAAATAAAAAATATTATTGAGGCAGATTCTATAGAGTTTTTATCGATGGAAGGAATGGAGAAAGCGATCGTAAAAGACAAAACGATTAATCAAGGTATCTGTGCAGCATGCATGACAGGTGACTACCCTGTTCTTGAAAATGACCAGCGAAAAGTATTTTATCGTAAATATTGACGTGAAAACATGTAAGTAATATATTTTATGTACCTGTGATGAATTGACAAAATTCTCATAGTAAGTTAACTTGCGATAAATAAGCTATAATATAGTAAAATTTTAAAAGAGCAAAAGACTATTAATCAATTAGGGGCGAATGAATCATGTCAGATGTATATAAAAAAGCTGGTGTTAATGTCGAAAAAGGGTATGAAGCCGTCGAAAGAATGAAAAAACATATTGCTAAAACTTCGAGATCCGAAGTGCTTGGTGGGATCGGTTCTTTTGCGGGGTTATTTGAACTAACGTCTTTAAATTACGAAGAACCTGTACTTGTTTCGGGTACAGATGGTGTCGGAACAAAATTAATGCTTGCGTTTGAAATGAATCAACACGACACAATAGGTATTGATTTGGTGGCAATGTGTGTAAATGATATTGTAGCACAAGGTGCCAAGCCACTATTTTTCCTTGATTATATCGGTTGTGGGAAAAATGATCCTGCTGTAATTGAACAAATTGTAGCAGGAGTTAGCGAAGGATGCGTTGATTCCGGAGCCGCATTAATCGGTGGGGAAACAGCAGAGATGCCAGGAATGTATAAAGAAGACGAGTATGATCTAGCTGGTTTTGCAGTTGGAATTGTGGAAAAAACCAAATTAATTACTGGTGAAAATATAAAAGAAAATGACTGTATTATTGGTATAGCCTCTAGTGGTATTCATTCTAACGGGTACTCTTTGGTGCGAAAAATAATTGAAGGACTCGATCTTAACAAACGATATGATGGTTTATCTGAAACGTTAGGAGAAGCGGCTTTACGTCCGACGAAAATCTATGCAAAATCAATTGAAGCCGTCACTGAAAAAACAGATATTAAAGGGATTTCCCATATTACTGGCGGTGGATTTTATGAGAATTTTCCACGTATTTTACCTGAAGGTCTCGGTGTTGTATTAGATGAAAGTAAATGGGAAGTACCAGAAATACTTTCATTCATTCAAAAAAGAGGCAACATGTCAACGGAAGAAATGTACGGCGTATTTAATATGGGTATCGGAATGGCATTAGTCGTTGCCAAAGAAGATGTAGAAGAAGCTGTGACAATTTTAAATGATGTAGGTGAAAAAGCAACACTAATTGGTAAAGTAATTGGTAAAGAAGGAGTGCATTTTGCATGATTGAAGTTAGAACGCGTGTAGCTGTTTTTGCATCGGGAACAGGAACAAACTTTGAAGCAATGATGACTAGTAAAGATCGTAAATTTGATGTGGTCATGCTCATTTGCGATAAACCAAAAGCGCATGTAATCGGAAAAGCTGCTAGTTTTGGAGTAGAAACGGTTGTTATGGATCCAAAAACATTTTCATCAAAAGAAGCGTATGAAAAAGAAATTTTAAACAAGCTAAGAAGAACAAATGTACAGTGGATTGTTTTAGCCGGATACATGCGGATCGTTGGTCAAACTTTGCTTGAAGCTTATGAAGGAAAAATAGTGAATGTCCATCCGTCATTACTACCATCTTTCCCAGGTAAAGATGCAGTCGGTCAAGCACTTGATGCAGGTGTAAAGGTTTCAGGTGTAACAATTCATTATGTAGATGATGGTGTGGATACAGGACCGATAATTGCACAAGAACCAGTTACTGTATTTCCAAATGATACAAGAGATTCATTGCAAGAACGAATTCAACAAGTGGAACATGTTTTATATACAAGAGTAATATCAGAACTTACGAAACAATAATAAAATGAGGAGTTTCCAGCATGAAAAAAAGAGCCTTAATTAGTGTATCTAATAAATTTAATCTCGTTCCCTTCGCACAACGATTACAAGATTCGAACTACGAAATTATTTCTACTGGCGGAACATTGAAACTATTAGTAGATTCAGGAATAGATGCAAAATCAGTGGAGACAGTAACTGGATTTCCTGAAATATTAGAAGGACGTGTAAAGACGTTACATCCGAACATTCACGGAGGGTTACTTGCAAAACGAAATGAAGAGTCTCATATGACAGCTTTACAAGAAAACCAGATTGATCTAATTGATATCGTAGTTGTAAATTTATATCCATTTAAAGAAACGGTAACAAAAGAAGGGGCAACAGAAGAAGATATTATTGAAAATATCGATATTGGTGGTCCAACCATGCTTAGGGCAGCTGCGAAAAACTTTAAAGATGTTATTGTAGTTGTAGATCCAGCTGATTACGAAATGATTGCGGATAATTTAGAATCAGGTGAACTTGACGAAGAAACGCGTAAAAAACTTGCGGCAAAAGTTTTTCGCCATACAGCCAATTATGATGCGATGATCGCACGTTATTTTAATGAATCGACAGATGAAAGATTTCCGAATGATTATACAGTTACATATGAAAAAGTACAAGATCTTCGTTACGGCGAAAATCCACATCAGCAAGCAGCTTTTTATGAAGATGTTCAATATAAAGGAATTAGTCTCGCGACAGCGAAGCAATTACACGGCAAAGAGTTATCATTTAACAATATTCAAGATGCCAATGCAGCCCTCGAGATAGTTGTAGAATATGATGAACCAGCAGTTGTCGCTGTAAAACATATGAATCCATGTGGAATTGGGCTTGCAGATAACTTAAACGATGCATTTACACGTGCATATGAAGCAGATCCAATTTCTATTTTCGGAGGAATTATCGCTTGTAATCGCGAGGTTGATAAAGCAACCGCTGAACAAATGCATGAAATTTTCTTAGAAATTGTAATGGCTCCAAGCTTTACAGATGAAGCTAAAAAAGTACTCATGCAAAAGCAAAATATTCGTTTACTAGAAATGGAAAATGTCGACTTAGAGCAAAGCAATGAAAAAATTACAACTGTTAAAGGCGGTATTCTCGTTCAGACGAGTGATGACGGAAAAGTTGACGCAGAAGATTTAGAAGTTGTTACAGATAGAAAACCAACTGCAGAAGAAATGGAAGACTTACTATTTAGTTGGAAAGCAGTAAAACATGTAAAGTCAAATGCGATTGTATTAGCAAAAAATAAACAAACGATCGGTATCGGTGCAGGGCAAATGAATCGGATCGGTGCGGCTAATATTGCTATTGAGCAAGCAGGAGAAAATGCGAAAAGTGCAGTAATGGCTTCCGATGCATTCTTTCCAATGCCTGATACGGTAGAAGCTGCTGCCAAAGCAGGAGTAACAGCCATTATTCAACCTGGTGGTTCAAAGCGTGATCAAGATTCAATCGATGTATGTAACGCCAATGGAATTGCGATGGTCTACACAAAAATGCGTCATTTTAAGCATTAAAACGAGCAGTTGGAAGTGTGAAAGTTTGCACTTTTGGGGGCTGTGTAGAAGAAATCGCCGATATATTCGGGGGGATCGCCGATAAATCCGTAATACCGCCGATATATGCGAGTAATCGCCGATAAATTCGAAATACCGCTGATATATGCGGGCAATCGCCGATAAATCTGGAATTCCGCTGATATATGTGAGCAATCGCTGAAAAATTTGTAAAACCGCCGATATATGCGAGCAATCGCCGATAAATTCGTAAATCCGCTGATAAAACAAGTTGATTTTATAAAAAATAATAGTCTTAGAAAGGTGTATGGGATGAATATTTTAGTTGTTGGACGTGGGGGACGCGAACATAGTGTCATCTTGCATTTAGAAAAAAGTGATCGTGTTGAAAAAATATACGCAGCTCCAGGCAATGGTGGGATTGAAGAGCATGCTACATGTGTGTCAATTGATGAAATGGATATTGCCGGACTCGTTCATTTTGCAAAAGAAAATAAAATTGATTTAACAATTGTTGGACCGGAGAATCCTTTAAATGCCGGAATTGCAGATGCATTTAAAAAAGAAGGTCTCGCAATTTTTGCCCCAACAAAGGACGCAGCAATCCTTGAAGGTAGTAAAGATTTTGCGAAGCAATTTATGTTGAAACATGGCATTCCAACCGCTAGTTATGAGACATTTACAGAAGCAGATAAAGCGAAACAGTATGTAGAAGATCAAGGTGCGCCAATTGTCATTAAAGCGGATGGGTTAGCAGAAGGAAAAGGCGTAATTGTTGCTGGAACGAAAGAAATGGCATTTGATGCGATTGATAAACTGATGGTCGAAGAGGCGTTTAGTGGTGCGGGCAGAAAAATTGTTATCGAAGAATTTTTAAAAGGACGAGAATTTTCACTAATTGCTTTTGTTCACGAACATAATGTTTATCCAATGATTCCTGCACGTGACCATAAACGAGCCTTTGATAATGATGAAGGACCAAATACTGGCGGAATGGGTGTATTTGCACCAGTGCCAGATATCACAGATGAGATTGTAGCATATACGACAAGAGAAGTTTTACAGAAGGCGGCTGATGGACTCATGAAAGATGGCCGTCCATTCACCGGCATTTTATATGCAGGTTTGATGCAAACTGATACTGGAACAAAAGTAATTGAGTTTAATACACGTTTTGGAGATCCAGAAACTCAAGTTGTCCTCCCATTACTAGAAAATGATTTAGTCCAAGTGATCGTTGATGTCATGGCTGGAAAAGATCCACAGTTGACTTGGAAAGATGAGGCATGTGTAGGCGTAGTAGTTGCCTCTAAAGGCTATCCGAACGTGTATGATAAAGGTGTACTTTTACCAGAGTTAGAATCAACCGACCAAACATTTGTCGTTCAAGCCGGTACAAAAAAGACAGAAAAAGGGCTTGTCTCAAATGGTGGACGTGTGCTATTAGTTGGAGGACTCGGAAAAGATCTCGAGTCTGCACGAAAACATGCATATGAGCGGTTACGTGTATATGACAATACGGATGCATTTTTTTATCGAACAGATATAGGAGTCACAAAGGTATAAGTTTTTTAGGAAGCTTGCAAGTATAAACCTTGTGAGCTTTTTTTCATAGATAAGATGCTAAATGACTATTGATGCAAAGTGGCCTACATCTTATACTTAGTGTGGCTGGAAAGTTGCAAAGTGGTCTACAATATGATTAGTGACAAAAGAATGCAGGGTAGATTGTTTCTCATTGTGGGTTCGTGCTACAAAAATAAATATTTTTAGAACTAATCTAAAATAATAATTTTCTACTTTTACTAGGATAAAGTTCTTTTTTTGTTCAAATTTTCACATTGATATATTATTTTCAAGTATTCTTAACAAAATTTCTATCTAATGTATGATAAAATAGTAAATGTAATCGCAATCAATTATCTATGCGCAAACAGAGAAAGAGACTTTATTAATTGGAGAGTTGACTTATGTTAGAACAGGGACAATTTTGGAGAAACAGAGAATTACGAGAGCATGTTGCTGTCGTGGAAAATAAAATCGCACCTACGATTGTATTTACAAATAGCACATATTTAAATGTATATACAAAATCGTGGATTCAGGCAAATATATGGATCTATAAAGATCGGATCGTATATGTAGGTGATCGTATGCCTATCAAAACGGATGATACTGATATTATCGATTGTACCGGACAATATTTGGTTCCCGGATATATTGAGCCACATGCACACCCGTTTCAGTTATACAATCCGGAAGAATTAGCATTGCACGCTGGAAAATTTGGAACAACTACATTGATTAATGATAATCTAAGACTACTTTCTTTATTTGATGAAAAGAAAGCGTTTTCTATTATAGAGAATTTTCACAAATTAGCTATTTCGATGTTTTGGTGGGGGAGATATGATTCCCAGTCGATGTTGAGAGATAATGAGGAAAAATTTAATACGAATGATATTTTATCATGGGTATCGCATCCATCAGTAGTACAAGGTGGCGAACTTACATCCTGGCCACAACTATTGGCAGGAGACGATCGACTACTATATTGGATTCAAGAGACAAAACGTTTAAACAAACGGGTTGAAGGTCATTTTCCAGGCGCATCTGTTGACACATTAACCAAATTAAAATTACTTGGAGCAAGTGCTGACCATGAATCTATGACAGGGGAAGAAGTAATTAGACGTCTACAGTTAGGGTACCATGTTGCTCTTCGTTATTCGTGCATCCGCCCTGATTTACCAAATATCTTAGAACAACTACAAACGGAAAAAATAGCAGCTTATGATCAAATGATGTATACTACAGATGGTTCTACACCTTCTTTTAATGAACGTGGCTTAATTAATGTTTGTATTAAAATTGCGCTTGAAAGAGGAGTACCGTTAGAGGACGCTTATCGAATGGCAACGTATAATGTTGCTAAATATTATCAATTAGATGAACTGTTAGGAAGTATCGCACCTGGGAGATTAGCACATATTAATATTTTGTATGAAAAAGATGATCCACATCCGTTAAGTGTGCTTGCAAAAGGAAAATGGATTGTAAGAGATGGAGTTGAAATCGAGCAAGACACCCACATTAATTGGGAAAAACATGATATTAAAAAAGCAGAGTTTCAATGGGAATTAACTAAAGACGATTTGCAATTTTCTATTCCAATCGGATTGAAGATGGAAAATGATGTAATTATGAAGCCGTATGCGGTAGATATCGATATTACGGCTGATTATTTACCTTCTGGTAGAGATGATGCATTTTTACTTTTGATCGATCGATACGGAAAATGGCGCGTTAATTCTGTTATTCATGGTTTTACAAAAGAGCTTGGAGGTTTATGCAGTACTTATTCAACGACAGATGATATTATTATAATTGGAAAAAGAAAATCGGATATGAGCTTAGCATGGAAGAGAATGAAAGAAATCGGCGGCGGTATTGTGCTAGCTCATCAAGGGAAAATTATTTATGAGTTAGCTCTTCCACTTGAGGGAGCAATGTACGATGGAAGCATGGTACAATTAATCGAGAAAGAGAAAGAATGTGTCAAAATATTAAATGAGGCTGGATACACATTTAATGATCCAATTTATACTCTGTTATTCCTGTCATCCACGCATTTACCATATATCCGCATTACCCAACAAGGAATTGTTGATGTGATGAAATACGAGGTTATCGTTCCAGCTAATATGCGCTAATGCCACAAAATACAAGGGGGAAAGCGCCATGAAAAAAAAGAGGTTACTTATTTTAATCACCGTCATCGCACTAATAGCAGTTGCTTGCTCAAAAAATGGTGAAGGGGTCAAGGAGAAAGATTCTTCAACAAAAAACGGTGGAGGAACTTACCCATATACAGGGATTAAAACGGATGAAGATGTAACGGATCGGGCGATTGCAGTCATGGTTAATAATCATCCACAAGCAAGACCGCAAAGTGGTTTATTAGAAGCGGATATTGTATTTGAAATGCTAACAGAAGGTGATATTACAAGGTTTTTGGCTGTATATCAGAGTACTGAACCCGATGTTGTTGGCCCAGTAAGAAGTGCCCGAGAATACTTTTTTACACTTGCTGACCGATATGAGGCAATTTATGTTTATCACGGTGCAGCAAACTTTATTAATGACATGATTAAATCACAAGGGATAGAAAATTTACCTGGCGCGGCCCATGATAATGATGGTAATTTGTTTGTTAGAGAGTCTTTTCGAAAAGCCCCTCATAATTCCTATTTTCAATTTGGTGCAGCATATGATGTTGCAGAAGAAAAAGGGTATGAGACAAAAATGAATTATGAGCCCTTACTGTTTACCGCCGATGATTCCGAGGTAGATGGGGAAGAAGCGAATTCTGTACAAATAAATTATTCTTCCAATTCTACTGTTGGATTCGAGTATGATGAATCAACTCAAAAATATTCTCGGTATAATGATGGGGAACAAACGGTGGATCTGGATACGAAAGCACCTATACAAGTAGATAATGTATTTATTGTGGAAACAGAGCACCGTGTTATTGATGATGAGCAACGTCGATTTATTGATATTGACTCTGGTGGTTCAGCATATTTACTTCAACGTGGAAAAGTTCAAAAAATTGAATGGGAAAATCAAGATGGTCGGATTGTACCGGTAAAAGATGGAGAAGTTGTCCCATTTGTGCCAGGTCAAACTTGGATAAATTTTGTTCCAACTAGCCCATCGACAGGCGTTACCGAGCAAGTTGAAATAAACAATATGGAGTAAAGGGGGATTTCATTTGCAGATTGACAAGTTAAGAGGGGAGCAATTAGATCAACTATTCGATGCGATCCTTTCGTTAAAAACTCGTGAAGAATGTTATCAGTTTTTTGATGATATCGCAACGATGAATGAAATTCAATCACTTTCACAACGCCTACAAGTTGCTAAAATGTTAAATGAAGGCAGTACGTATAATGCGATAGAAAAACAGACTAAAGCTTCAACCGCAACGATTTCCCGTGTACGCAGATGTCTAGATTATGGAAGTGGCGGATATGGAACGGTTTTAAAACGGATGGAAAATAAATAGGAGATAGCAAAAAAACCACCTACGTTAAAAATAACGTAAGTGGTTTTTGTTACGTAAGAAATTGCGCTTGTCGTAATGCGAACTGTCAAGTATGATTATTACGTATGACTGAGAAGAGGAGAATTAATATGTGTTACTTAACTGAGAATAAGATTAGAGATAAAGCATTAACATTATTTGTAGAGAAAGGATATAGCGGAACCTCTCTATCTGATATAGGTAATGAGGTTGGGATTAAAAAGCAATCCATTTACACTCATTTTAAAAGTAAAGATGATTTATTTTTACAAGTGATGAACCGCGTGTTGGATGTAGAAGTTGACTCATTAAATAATTATTTTAAAGAGAAACAACATGCACCACTATTTGAAAAATTGTATGGCTTCATTACATTGTTCAGAAAACGTTATATGTTGGAAAGCGAAGAAAACGTTAAATTTTTACTTCGAATGATGTTTATTCCACCAAACCATATACAAGATACCGTTATTAAAAAAGTATTATCCTATTATAATTTGTTGGAAAATCATGTCGAAGCAGTGTTTTTAGAAAATGAAAAAATTTTAGATGTGGAACCGTTAGAAGCTAAACTTGCATTTTTAAACTTATTTGATGGCTTACTCGTCGAATTAGTTTATGTGAATGTCGATAGTTTTGAGAAGCGATTGAATGCATCTTGGGACGTTTTTTGCAAAGGTGTTCGAAAGGAAAATATTTAGGACTTTATTGTTGTTTATAAAGATATTAAAGAAATATCAATATATTATTCATATGCTAATTTATAAAAGTATTAAAAATAAGTATAGAAATCCCCCTTGAAATATGACGAAATTCATATATAATAAAATATAGGATTTACGAACGGTCGTAAGGAACTAAATGTTCTGGGAATGCAATCAATATTTATTTTTTTTATAACAAGTTTTCAGAATATACAATTAGAATACGAACGATCGTAAGTTAAAGGTGAGGAGGAAAACGATTTTGTAAATTCTTAAACAATCGTGCCGTTATAGAAGAATAGTTACAGCATTAAAATTGTGAAAGAGGGGGATTTTATGACGAAATATTATAAATTATTTATCGGCGGTAATTGGGTAGATGCAGTATCGGGGGAAACTTTTGAATCGATCAATCCAGCCAATGGATCTGTAAATGGAGTGATTGCTAAAGGAAGTACAATAGATGTTGATCTAGCAGTAAAAGCTGCACGAAAAGCATTTGAATCAGGCCCTTGGAAAGAAATGGCACCAAGTGATCGGGGACGGTTATTGTATAAGGTTGCGCAAGCACTTTGGGAAAAAGCTGAGAAATTAGCAGAGATTGAATCCCGAGATAATGGGGTAACAATAAATGAAAATAAATTCATTGCTATGCCAGCAATGATTGATGTATTAGAATTTTATGCTGGACTTGCCAACAAAGTACAAGGGGAAACTTTAGCATCACCGAGCAATCGACTTAATTTTACATTAAAAGAGCCGTTAGGAGTGATCGGGGCGATTGTACCATGGAACTTTCCATTAATGTTATCCATGTGGAAAATTGCACCAGCTTTAGCAGCTGGAAATACGATTGTGATCAAATCATCCGAATTAACTCCGATTAGTATTTTAGAAATGGCAAAGATTTTCCAAGAAGCAGGAGTTCCGGATGGAGTTATAAATATTGTTTCGGGTTACGGAGCAGATGCCGGTAATGCATTAGCATCGCATCCAGACATTGATAAAATAGCATTTACAGGTTCAACGACAACAGGAAAATTAGTGATGCAGGCAGCAAGTCAAAACTTAAAGCCGGTTAGTTTAGAGTTAGGCGGAAAAAACCCGAATATTATTTTTAATGATGCTCATATTGAAAACGCTGTCAATGGGTCGATGCTCGGTATTTATATGGCGCAAGGACAAGTTTGTGCATCAGGCTCAAGACTATATGTTCAAGAAGGCATTTACGATAAATTTATGGATGTATTTACAAATAAAGCAAAGCAAATACGAGTAGGTGATCCACTGGATCCTGCAATGCAAATGGGACCACAAGTATCCTTACCACAACTAGAGCGAATCGAGCATTTAGTTGCAGCAGGTCTTGAGGAAGGGGCAAATGTTGTTCTTGGGGGAGAAAGATCTGATGATAAAGGTTTCTTCTATTCTCCTACAATTCTTGTAAATGTAACGACCGAAATGCAGATTGCTAGGGAAGAAATTTTTGGTCCGGTTCTATCCGTTATTCGCTTTAAAGATGAAGATGATGTAATTCAAAAAGCAAATGACACATTATATGGCTTAACTGCCGGAGTATGGACGGAAAACATAAAACGAGCCCATAAAATGGTCAGAGGATTAAAAGCAGGAACCATCTATGTTAATACGATGAGTATGCTTGATAGTGCTGCACCATTTGGTGGATTTAAACAAAGTGGTTTTGGAAGAGAACTAGGAATCGAAGCGATGAATATGTATACGCAAACGAAACATGTATGGATGGAAATGAGTGAAACTCATCTAGATTGGTACGGTATGTAAACATTCTTTTATAAAAAATAATGGAGGGATTTTTAATGGCAAAAAACCAAGTAGAATTAAAAACGAAAGAGTTGGCAGAGTTAGATAAAAAACATTTTTTTCACCCACTTACACCACCGAAATTACAATATGAGCAAGGACCACCTATTATCGTGGAAAAAGGCGAAGGCATTTACATTACAGATGTAAATGGCGACAGATACATTGATGGAATGTCGATGCTTTGGAACGTTAATTTAGGACATGGTCAAGTAGAGTTAGCAGAAGCAGCGAAGGAACAAATGTCAAAACTTGCTTTTAGCTCTGCATTTAATGGTTATTCGCATGAACCAGCCGTTCGTTTAGCTGAAAAAATTGCATCGTTAACTCCTGGAGATTTAAATGTTGTCTTTTTCACATCAGGAGGATCAGAATCAAACGATACTTCCTTTAAACTAGTAAGATCCTACTGGAAATTAAAAGGAAGGCCAGAAAAGAAAAAGATTATTAGTCTTAAACGTGGATATCACGGGGTTACTTTAGGTTCGACAAGTGCGACAGGTATGCCGGAATTCTCGGATTTTGTTGAATCCAAAGCACCTGACTTTCTCCATGCAAAAGCACATCTTTTAAATTGTGAGTTAGGGGATAAAACAGATCCAGAATATGAAAATAGTTTTAGAGGGGTCATTGAAAGAGAAGGAGCTGACTCAATAGCAGCAGTTATTTTAGAGCCAGTAATGGGTGCTGGTGGAGTAATGATTCCACCAGAAGGTTACTTACAAGCAGTACGCAAGCTTTGTGACGAAAAAGATATCCTAATGATTACCGATGAAGTAATTACTGGATTCGGTCGTACTGGTAAAATGTTCGGTGTAAACAATTGGGATGTCGTACCAGATGTTATGTCGATTGCGAAAGGAATAACGAGCGGGTATCACCAATTAGGTGGCGTTGTGATGAGAGAAAAAATTAGAGAACCGTTCATCCAGTCTAATGATGTATTCTTCCATGGATTTACGTACAGTGGACATCCAACTGCTTGTGCAGTAGGTCTAAAAGCGCTAGAGATCATCGAACGTGATAATTTGTTACAAAATGTAAATGAGATGGCGGAAGAGTTTAGAAAAGGACTAAAAATGTTGGAAGAAAAACATTCCATTGTTACCAATACAAGAAACATTGGATTACTAGGTGCATTTGAACTTTATGAAGATCCGGAAAACAATAAACCTTTTGCGCCTGAAGTCGGAGCAGCTTTTAAAGTAGTTGAAGAAGCGTTTAAGAATAAATTATTGTTACGCTTTATTGATTGGGAAGGTTCCAATATCGTGGCAATTGCTCCACCACTAATCGTTAATAAAGAAGAAATGAAAGAGATTTTTGAGATTATTGATGCTTCAATCACTGCATTTAAGAACAGTTTGTAAAGATATTGAGTAAATCTACTGTTTGTAATTACTTATAGAATATTAACAAAGATATTGCGGGGTGGTGTAACAATTATTAACATGCATGTTATACCATCCTATTACTTAATAATTTTAGTAAAATAATAAATAAGGTAAGGGATGAAATAAACTATGACTAAAATTAAAAGAGTATTCCTAAACGGAAGAATATATTGTATAGTTCCTCGTGAATCTATTGTTGAGGCACTGTTGGTTAAAAATGGAAAGATAGAAGTTGTAGGTAGTAATGAAGAAATAAAACGGTTTATTACACCAAATACAGAAGTTATTGATTTACAAGGAAAAACTGTTATACCTGGTTTACAAGAAATGCATATACACGCAATTACCGGTGCCTATCAAAAATTTAATGAATGTCAGCTTCCTCAAGATTCTAGTAACAATCTAGACAAGTTACTTGAAATTATTGCAGAGTTCTCATACAGCCATCCTGATTTAAGTTGGATTACTGGTAATGGATGGTCTGGTACATATCTGTCTCAAATTCATAAATTTCACCTAGATAAAATTGATTCCAGCCGACCGATGTTTTTACTAGATTTTAGCATCCATAATGCATGGGTTAATAGTAGAGCACTTGCAATAGCGGGTATTGATAAACATACTCCTGATCCAGAAGGTGGAGAAATAGTACGTGATGAACAAGGAAATCCAACCGGACTATTAGTTGAAAATGCTGTGAAGCTCGTTCAAAAATTTATACCTAAACCAAATGAACAGGACTTTTATAAATCAGGAGAATGGGTTGTCGAACAATTAAATTCATATGGGATAACAGGCATTAAAGATCCTCTAGCAGATGATAAAATATTGGATGTTTATAGGAAATTGGAAAAAAACAATAAACTTTCAATACGAGTAGGAGCACATTTACCTTGGAAATCTGATTTAAGTGTAGGTCTAGGCGAGGGGCTAACTTATGAAGACCAATTTAACCTAATTAAAAATAGGGACCAATTTAAGTCAAACCGTATTAACCCTAATTATGCAAAAATATTCCTTGATGGAGTACCCCACTTTAAAACAGCTGCTTTTTTAGAACCTTACGAAGGAGAATCTACTGAGGAATATAAATCTACCAAAAATTTACTTGTTGATCCCGAAGAGTTAAAACAAGATTTGATTAAGTTAGACAGCGAAGGGATAACGGTAAAAATGCATGCAACTGGTGATGCTGCAGTAAGAACTGGTTTAGATGCCATTCAAGCAGCTCGAAAGCATAATGGGTTTAGTGGTCTTTTACATGAAATTACTCATACAGGATTCGTAAGCGATGATGATAAAATAAGATTTAAAGAATTAAATGCAATAGCCGAATTTTCTCCGGCAGGATATTGGTCTCCATCAACTGCTCAAGATATTGATTTAGTCAATGCAATAGGCCGAAAACGAGCAAACACACACTATGAAATTAATAGTATTAAGTCAACAGGTGCACTTGTGGTTTATGGCTCAGATTGGCCAGTAGTTCCTTCTATAAATCCTTGGCCAGCAATAGAGGCTTTAGTAACTAGAGAAAATACATATGAAGATTATCCAGGAGTCCTAAATATTAATCAGGCAATAGAAATAGTCGATGCAATTGAAATGTGCACCATTAATGGCGCATGGTCAATGTCTTTAGAGGGCCAAACAGGTTCAATTGAGGTTGGTAAATATGCAGATATGATTATTCTTGATAGAGATATTTTTGAAATTAATCCAAAAAAAATACGTAACACTATTGTTTTAGAGACAATTGTTGAGGGTGAAAGTGTCTACACTTACGACAAAGTAACTGAATAAAATAGTCCAGTCCTACACCACAAATTTGTATTATGTTGACTTTGGATAAGTTGATCTTCAGAATTATGATATTTATTTTCAGTTTCTATTAATTACCTATCAACATGGGTAAATGAAGGGGTAAGTATAATATGGAAAGTATGGCTGGAAAACATTCAACTCGCTACGAATATTGGGTAGTTGGACTTATGTTTTTATCTTGGGGGTTTATTTTTCTAGATAGAACTGCGCTATCACACATCACCCCATCATTAGTTGAAGAACTAAGATTAAATAATGGACAAATTGGACAAATAAATATGTGGCAAACAATTGGATATGCTGTTGCCGGTCCTATAATAGCAATCTTATCTGATAAATCCGGAAAAAGAAAGTCTTTTTTAGTAGCAGCAATGCTATCTACTGCATTTTTTTCAATATTATCAGCGTTTGCAAACACCTATACCTCATTACTTATCGCAAGACTTTTACTTGGGATGAGTGAGGGGCCAATATTACCATTGGCTATGGCTATGGTTGCAGCCGCATCATTTCCTGGACGATTCGGAAGAAATGCAGGAATAGTTAATACTGGTGTATCAGTTATTGCATTAACTATTGGACCAATTATAGTAACGCAAGTTATCGCTGCAACCAATTGGCATTGGGCATTTATCATTGTGAGTCTTCCAAGTATAATTTTAGCATTATTAGTTTGGAAATTTACAACTGAAGTTAAACTAGTTGAGGCTAAAGCGGAGAACCATCAAAGCAAGAAAAGATTTGCCGAAATTTTTAAATTTAGAAACGTAGCGGTAAGTATATTTATAGCTATATTTTGTATGGGGTCATATTGGATTTTATTGTCATTTGCTCCTTTATACTTAACTTCTATTGGACAGTATTCTCTAGAAAACATGGGTTTTATAATGTCATTAATGGGGCTAGCAGGTATTTTTACATGCGTCTTTGTTCCATTAATCTCTGACTTTTTTGGCAGGAAATCCGTATTGATATTATTTGCCTTTTTAGCAAGTTTAGCTCCTATTGGATTAGTTTTATTTCCGAGTATATTTATTGGCCCATTATTGTTAATATTATTTGGAGGATTGATGGGTGCAATTGCCCCAATATATATGAATATTATTCCAGAGGAAACTATGCCTGTTCATTTAACAGCCACTACAAGTGCTTTAATTATTGGAGTGGGAGAGATCATCGGTGCGTTTATTGTTGGAGGAACAGGTACAATTTCAAATTCTTTAGGATTACCGTTTGTCATGATTGTAGCTGCAGTATCTGCAATTATTATGGCATTAATAGGATTCGGATTAATCGAGACAAATCCAAGAAAAAAACAAAAGCAAGTGGATCATAGAAACAGTGAAGAAGTAATAGCAGAGTCTAATTAATTAGTGTAAGGGTAACAATTCCATTACTTGCTCTAAGAGATGTGGAAATGCCTTACACAACAATAATTAAGGACATGCTAGAAGTTTTAAATATTATCGTGTTGGTGAAGATGAAATTAGAGCGCACTTTTGGAGAGAACAGTCATTTGATAAGTTACCTAACGAGCGAAATAAAACCAAGTGACTGTAATAAACTTTATGAGGATGTAGTGAAGCTTATAAGGTAAAAGAATAGGAGTACCTTGAGCTTTTGTATCAAAATATGATGAACTAAGAGAAGAGATAAATAATAGTGATGAAATCTAAACTATTTGAGTTCGAAGGAAAACTTCTAGACCCAGGTGCTGAGGTTATTTAGATCCAACAGGATTAAATCACTTTGAAGAAGTAAAAAAGTAGAGAGAGGTCTTATCCCACAGGTTTTTTTAATACAGACAACATGGCTAACTCATTTTGACACATTATCAAGATAGTTAGCCATCTTTTTTTAAAAAACTATCTTTAGGAGGATTATATATGGCAACGGAAAAAGCGATAGCCGGTAGTTCAGTACTTGGCTTTGGCAAATCTAGCGGTGAATTAAAGAAAGTATTAAAAACAAGAGATTTAGTTATTTTTGGTTTAGTATTTATGGCACCTGTATCTGCCCAAACATTATTTGGTGAGTTATCCGTATTGTCACAAGGTCACGCCGTTTTATCCTATTTATTTGCATTAATCACTATGTTATTTACAGCGTCAAGTTATGGAGTAATGGCAGGCCATTATCCAAAAGCGGGTTCTACTTACAACTACACATCACAAGCTATTCATCCAAATGTCGGATTTGTCGCTGGATGGGCGATACTTTTAGATTATTTAATGATGCCGATTTTACTTACGAAATTAAGTACTATATTTATGTTGGAATTACTTCCGTTTGTTCCTCTTTGGGCGATGTTGTTAGCTTTTTTAATTCCCATTACATTGTTCAACTATTTTGGAACAAAATTAGCGGCACGAGTTAATTTATTTATGATGATGGCGATGCTGTTCAGTTTAGTTTTATTTATTGGTTTTGCAATAAAAAATTTGGCATCTGATGGTGGTGTAGGGGCTATTTTCTCCATGCAGGGGCTTATCAATTCAGGAGCTTTTTCAACTGGTGTTGTAGTATCTGGAGCCTCAATCGCTGTTTTGTCTTATCTTGGATTCGATGCAGTCACAACGATGGCTGAAGACTCACAAGTAACTGGTAAAATGGTAGGAACTGCTGCAGTTATTTGTTTATTATTCGCATCTGTATTCTATATTGGGCAAGTTTATTTTGCGACATTGGTAATGCCGGATTTTTCAGCATTCGGTTCTCAAGATACCGCTTTTTTTGAAATTGCAACAGTAGTCGGCGGCAGTGTGTTAGCAACAATATGTACCCTTATTATTGCAATTTCTGGTATTTCAACCGGCTTAGCAGGTCAATCAGCTGGATCAAGGATTTTACTCGGAATGGGACGCGATAGAGTATTACCAAAATTTTTCTCACATATTCATCCGAAATATAAAACCCCAAGTAATAGCATTATCGTTTTAGCAATACTAGGATATGCAGGTGCCTTATTTTTACCGTTAGACTTAATATTTAGCATCATGGTCTTTGGGGCACTCATTGGGTTCATGTATGTTAACTTATCTGTTATTGTTGAATTTTTTTATAGAAGAAAAGAAAGACAAGGAAAGCAATTATTTTTATATTTAGTATTTCCTTTATTAGGAATTCTTATTTGTAGCTTTATTATGTTTAACATGGATGCATTAGGATTGGTTGTGGGATCATTATGGGTGATTATCGGGATTATTCTATTGATCGTTCGAGTAAAATATTTTAAGATAGATAAAGGTTTAGATTGGGAGTAATAGTTTAATTGAAGGCGCTGTCAATTGAGTGGATCAGTTTACTGGTCTGCTTTTATATTGGTTAAAAAAAGCAAAGTTGATCATGAAGGAAAAAAGTTGAACATGTTGATGTAATACTCGATCGACTTCGGAAAACTTCTAAAAATAAAATTATCCCGTTTTGCTCTAGTTCACACTCTATTTTGTTATAATATATTTGAGCTGAAGTAGTTTTAAAAGAATAAGTATATTAAATTGCCACTACGACAGTGTTTATAACTGTTGATGTTGATTTCAATGACTTTGGATATGCAGATATAAACGGTTTGCGTGGATTAGACTTGTTACTGAAGGCAGGATTTATAATCGATCTACTTCAGCTTCAAATGGTTAGAAATGGATAACGGTTAATTATTTATCGTATGTTGAAAATCGTAACGATTTGTTAGTCTGATTCAAACGAAAGTCCGCATAATGCTGTGTGACGAAAGGATAAAGTCCTAAGAGATACTGTTAACAGTGATCCTTTGGGCTTTTTTGTTGATTTAAGATCTTTACATTTCAATGAAAAATTAAAACTTCAAAATAACCTCCGTTTCACTCTCGTTCACATCATTATTTTTGCTATAATATAGGAATGGAGAATCGAAGTGGAGGACTATGCCTTGAATTATATGATAGATAAGTGGAAACATGTATTTAAATTAGACCCTGCTAAAGATATTTCGGATGATCATTTAGAACAAGTATGTGATTCAGGAACAGATGCAATCATTATTGGTGGAACGGATAATATAACTTTTGATAATGTGTTAGATTTAATGTCACGTGTTCGCATGTACGCAGTGCCTTGTATTTTAGAAATTTCATCGATGGAAGCTATTTCACCTGGTTTCGATTATTATTTTATTCCGATGGTGTTAAATAGTACGGAAAAAGAATGGGTCATTGACATTCAACATAAAGCTATTAAAGAATATAAAGAGCTGATGAACTGGGATGAAATATTGATGGAAGGTTATTGTATTTTAAATCCTAAAGCAAAAGCGTATAAAAAAACAAACTGTACATTGCCAGATGATGAAGATGTCATTAGCTATGCATATATGGCTGAACATATATTCAATTTACCGATATTCTATCTTGAATATAGCGGTACTTACGGCGATCCTAAATTAGTAGAAAAAGTGAAAAATGAATTGCAAGATACGACGTTATTTTATGGAGGTGGCATCCAAAACGCTGAACAGGCAAGAGAAATGAAGCAATTTGCTGATGTCATCGTCGTTGGAAATAGTATTTATGATAATTTTAAAGAAGCATTGAAAACAGTAAAAGCAGTAAAATAAGAGGGGCTGTACAAAATGAGCGTGATCGAATTTTTAAGCAGTTTAAATAAAGAGCAGCAAGAAGCTGTCAAACATACAGAAGGACCACTACTCATTATGGCGGGTGCCGGTAGTGGGAAAACGCGAGTCCTTACTCACCGCATTGCTTATTTAATGGATGAGAAAGGAGTATCACCAAGAAATATTTTAGCGATTACTTTTACGAATAAAGCAGCTCGTGAAATGAAAGAACGTGTAGAAAAATTAGTTGGATCTGAAAGTGAAGCGATGTGGGTATCTACATTTCACTCAATGTGTGTTCGAATTTTGCGCCGTGATATAGAACGTATAGGTTATAGCCGAAATTTTACAATTATCGATAGTAGTGATCAGCAAACAGTGATGAAACAGATTTTAAAAAATTTAAATATTGATCCTAAGCAGTATGATCCGAGAGCGATGATTAATCAAATTAGTAATGCAAAAAACGAACTCATTACACCAGAGCAAGCCTTGGAAAATGCGGGTAATGTTTTTGAAAAACAAGTTGCCGAGATTTATGAAGCATATCAAAAAATGCTTAGGAAAAATCAAGCACTCGATTTTGATGACTTAATTATGGAAACCATCCATTTATTCAAACGAGTTCCAGAAGTGCTTACGTATTATCAGCGTCGTTTTCAATATATTCATGTCGATGAGTATCAAGATACGAACCATGCGCAATACTATTTAGTAAAACAACTGGCAAACCGTTTTCAAAACCTTTGTGTCGTTGGAGATTCAGATCAATCGATTTACAGATGGCGGGGTGCGAATATCGCCAATATTTTATCGTTTGAGAAAGATTATCCAAGTGCAAGAACAATTTATTTAGAGCAAAACTACCGTTCAACGAAGTCGATTTTAGATGCGGCAAACCATGTGATCAATCATAATAAAGGTAGAAAACCAAAGAAATTGTGGACGGATAACGAAGAAGGAAGTAAAATTACTTATTTCCAAGGTGCAACGGAACGAGAAGAAGCATTATTTATAACGGAAAAAATCCAAGAACTAGTAGAAGAGGGTTCATATACACCGAATGATATTGCCGTACTTTACCGGACAAATGCGCAGTCACGTGCAATTGAGGATACGCTGATGAAGGCGAATATGACGTATCAAATTGTAGGAGGTCTACGATTTTATGACAGGAAAGAAATTAAAGATATCATTGCCTATCTACGATTAATAACGAATCCAGATGACGACATCAGCTTTGAACGAATTGTAAATGTTCCGAAAAGAGGAATTGGAGCGACCTCACTTGAACGACTTCGCTCCTATGCAGTTTCAAATGATATTTCATTTTTCCAAGCGATTAAAGAAATAGAACACACTGGTGTACCAATACGTGCTGCTCAGGCACTTGTAAACTTTAGATCGCAAATGGAAACATTAATTAGACAACAAGAATTTCTACCCGCAACAGATATGGTGGAAATGGTGTTAGAGCAAACGAATTATGAAGAAATGTTACAAAATGAAAAGTCAATCGAAGCAGAGAGTCGCCTTGAAAATATCGCTGAATTTATGACCGTAACAAAAGATTTTGAAAAAACGAGTGAAGATGATAAGACATTAGTTACTTTCTTAACAGATTTGGCATTAATCGCTGATATTGATTCAATGGATGATACGTCTGCCGATCATAACGAGAAAATTACATTAATGACACTCCATTCAGCAAAAGGGTTGGAATTTCCAGTTGTGTTTTTAATTGGAATGGAAGAAAATATTTTTCCACATAGTAGATCGATGATGGATGAAGAGGAAATGGAAGAAGAGCGCCGCTTAGCATATGTAGGAATTACAAGAGCAGAAAAAGAATTATACCTAACTCATGCGAATATGCGGACACTTTATGGTCGAACGAACTTTAATCCAATCAGCAGATTTATTACAGAAATCCCGGAAGAATTAATAGAAGGAATAGTAGAGAAAAAACGCCAGATCCATGATCCTTTCTTTGATAATCAAGCAGTAAATTCTATTGGAACAAATAGACCTATCACACGTAAAAAACAGTTGCCTCGTAAAAAAGCAGAAAGAATATCGTCAACTGGTGCAGAAAATAAGGAATGGAAAGCTGGAGATAAGGCGCACCATAATAAGTGGGGAGTTGGAACAGTCGTAAACGTACAAGGAACAGGTGATTCAACAGAATTGGACGTTGCTTTTCCAGCACCGACAGGAATTAAACGGTTATTAGCGAAATTTGCACCGATTACGAAACAATGAGGTGTTAAGATAAGATGAATAAACAAGAAGCAAAAGAAAAAATGGCAGCTTTAGTAGATCAACTTAATATATATGCTCATGAATATTATGTATTAGATAATCCGAGTATCCCAGATGCGGAATATGATAAAAAGTATCAAGAATTACGTAAACTTGAAGAAGCGTATCCAGATTTAACTTTCCCTCACTCACCGACGAAACGAGTTGGTGGCGAACCCCTTGAAGGGTTTGAAAAAGTAGAACACGAAGTACCAATGTTAAGTCTTGGGAATGCATTTAATGAACAAGAACTTCGGGATTTTCATCGCCGAGTTACAAACGGTTTACACGAAGAAGTAGTTTATGTTTGTGAGCTTAAAATAGATGGTTTGGCTGTGGCTTTGACATATGAAAATGGACAGTTCGTTCGGGGTTCAACGAGAGGGGACGGTCGTGTAGGCGAAGATATTACGAGTAATTTACGAACTGTTCGAAGCGTACCTCTTTATATCCCGGAACAACGACTATTAGAAGTTCGCGGAGAGGCCTATATGCCGCATCATTCTTTTTTAAAACTAAATGAAATTCGTGAAGAAAGTGGCGAGCCGCTTTTTGCTAATCCGAGAAATGCCGCAGCAGGTTCATTAAGACAACTTGACCCTCGTATTGCAGCTACTCGTAATTTAGACTTATTTTTATTTGGTTATGGGCAATGGACAATCGATGAGATTCAGACACATAGCGGTAGACTGGAATATCTTAAAGAACAAGGATTTAAAATAAATAAAGAGTGGAGAAAGTGCAAGACAATTGATGAAGTAATTGAATATGTTGCCTACTGGACAGAAAATAGAGGAAGCTTGCCATATGAAATTGATGGCATTGTTATTAAAGTCGATGATCTTTCACAGCAAGAAACATTAGGTTATACGGCAAGAACACCGAGATGGGCAATTGCTTATAAATTCCCTGCGACAGAAGCCATTTCTAAAATAGAAGATGTTGAGTTAAGTGTTGGCAGAACAGGGGTGGTAACACCTACCGCCATTTTGCAACCTGTTTTTATTGATGGTTCAACGGTAAGTAGAGCGACTCTCCATAATGCAGATCAAATTCGTGCACTCGATATTCGAATTGGAGATACAGTTATTGTAAAAAAAGCTGGAGATATTATTCCAAAGGTAGTTCGTGTCGTTATAACTGAACGAACTGGAGAAGAAGTGCCATATGAAATGCCAACACATTGTCCGGCATGCAAAACAGAGTTAGTTCATTTAGATGATGAGGTTGCACTTCGTTGTATGAACCCGGATTGTCCGGCTCAATTAAAAGAAGGGTTAATTCATTTCGTATCAAGAGATGCAATGAATATAGATGGTCTTGGAGAAAAAGTGATTGACCAATTATTTAGAGAAAAACTTGTTAATTCTATTGATGATTTATATCGTCTAAAAAAAGAACAACTCTTACCACTTCAACGAATGGGGGAAAAATCGGCATCCAATTTAATTTTGGCTATCGAGGAATCAAAGAAAAACTCATTAGAAAAATTACTATTTGGACTCGGTATACGTCATATCGGTGCGAAAGCTGCTCAAATTTTGGCGGATGAATTTGAAACGATGGAGAAACTACAACAAGCAACCTATGATCAACTCGTTGCGATAAATGAGATTGGTGAAAAAATGGCAGATGCTGTCGTTCATTATTTTGCACAAGAAAAAGTAAAAGAATTACTGGAACGACTTAATGAACTCGGGGTAAATATGTCTTATGAGCGGCGTCAAACAGACGGTGACTCAGAGGTGTCAGAAATATTTACTAATAAAACGGTCGTATTAACAGGAAAATTAGAAAAATTTACCCGACGTGAAGCGAAGGAATTTATTGAATCAAACGGTGGTAAAGTAACAAGTAGTGTAAGTAAAAATACTGATTTAGTGATTGCTGGGGACGCTTCTGGCTCAAAGTATGACCAGGCAAAAAAATTAAGCATCCCTATTTGGGATGAATCCCAGTTAGAAGCAGCTATTAAAGGAGTGTCTACATGAAACGATTAATATTACTAATAGGATGTGCACTTCTACTGCTTTCAAGTTGTTCCAATCAAAGCCAAGAAGATATTGTACAGCCAGAAGAAAATGAAGGGGAGACAGAGATATCAATTATCCCAAACTACTCCTTATCGGATGATCAATATAAAATGCTTTTACCGTATCGGCCCGGACCGGCACGGGGAGCTATTACGAACCAAGTAACTAATCGAGTCGATATCGATGAACTAGAAGAAGGATTACGACGTCATTCTACGTCAGTCTTTGACCCGAAAAAGTATGTATTTGAAGAGGGGCAGTATTTAGAAACTGAGTTTATTTATGAACTTATTGATTCGTTAAATCCAAATGTAAAAGAAAAAAAAGATGAGAAAGAGCAAATTAAAGAACATCGAAATAATCCCCGAGTTTTTTCTCATATTCTTGAGCAAAATTATTTAGAGAGGAAAGACAATAACACGGTAGAACTAGTTGGTTTATCTATTGGAATCTCTCTTAAATCTGTTTACCGATTTCAAACGGAAACAGGTGGAGATTATTATTATGAAAAGATTCCCAAAAAGGAAATGGAAGAAGAAGGAAAGAAAATCGCTCAACAAGTGCTTGAAGCGATCCGGGAGCAAGATAAGGAAGAATTAAAAAAGGTACCGATTATGATTGCATTATTTAGAGAAGAAGAACAATCTTCTCCTGTACCTGGGAACTTTGTTGCTAAAACATTAGTCGGTGAAGGTGAACATACTATCGATAAATGGGAAACTATTAATGAAGAGAATGTACTGTTTCCTTCAGACCAAGCAAATGAAAAATATAATGAAGATCATCAAAAGGTTAAGACTTTTAGCGAAAAAATTGCCGATTATTTTCCTAACTATGTTGGGGTGGCTGGAAGAGGACTTTATATTGAAAAAAATTTAACGCAGTTATCGATTGAAGTGCCAATTGAATTTTACGGTAAAGGGGAAGTTATCGGGTTTACGCAATATGTATATGGACTCGTTAAAGAAATTTTCCCTAACTATTATGATATTGAAGTGGATATAACCTCAAGTAATGGTTCGGAAAGTTTAATTTATCGTAAAGCAGGAGAAGATGAACCAAACGTTCATATATATCACTAAATAGTCGAGCTTAAATAGCTTCTTGAAAGAAAATCGTTGATTAGATCTATTACGTAGAACAGCTAATCAACGATTTTCTAGTTTTTAAATAATTTATAATTACCTGTATTGTGGAAGATCCACAATAAGGAGAAGGTTATTTTATGTATGGGCAATATTGAATGACATGAGTCCTTGTTTTATACTAGAGGTGTAGTGAGAAACTCTCAATTTTCCCCTAAATTGGCTTCGATTGTAGACATGCTTTATTTTACCAAGTACAATCTAGGTAAGTGAATAAAATTAGGGGAGAAGAGAGAAGCGGATGGATTTAACTGAGAAGGTTTTTCAAGCGAGTGATGTACGTCAGTTAGTAGAGCAATTAAGCGATATACTACAAAAAGGAGTAATTGTTGAAAATAGAGATTTTGAACTTATCGCTTATAGTTCACCAAATGAATTTTCATTTGATCCCGTACAACAAAAGACAATCTTATCTAAAAGATGCCCGTTATTTATTATTGAACGTCTGAAAAAAGAAGGGATTATTGACCGATTAAAGTGGGAGGAACGACCTCTCAGGTTACCGGCAATTGAAGACATAGGCTTTTATCAACGGATTGTTATCAGTTTAAAATATCATAATATTATACGGGGTTACTTATGGATTTACGAAGCGGATGATTCGATAGATGAGGAGATTTTAAATTTTATAACAAAAGTAGCGCCTTATCTAGGTAAGTTGCTTTTTGAAGAACAACAAACCATCGAAAATGATCTGCCGACTGTCATATGGAAATTGCTTAACGGTGAGTTTTTAAATGATGCAGAAATACATCGTGCCGCTGGTATTACATCCTATCAAGTTCCTAAGCAATTTACTATCATTATTGTATCTATACAAGATCCGGAATTTTTATCTCTGTTAAATACAATAAAAGGGATCTTTGTAAAAGAAAAAATTGCTTATTATTTGGGGAAAGGAACAGAAATAGTTGGAATTGTTGATGGTAGCAACGAAATATCGTCGAAGCAAAAAACAGATCAATTAAAAGGTCAGTTACTAGACATGTTTTCAGAAGCAGAAAGAAAAGCTGTTTTTATAGGTAGCGGTAATGAGTATCAGAAAATAAGTCAGATAAGACAGAGTTATCTTGAAGCATTAGAAGTTATTGAAACGCTCGTTTTTTTAAACTTGGATCAAGTAGCTTGCTCATTTGATGAACTGGGAATGTATCGTTATATCAAGTATATGTACAAGAAAAATGTAAGCGAAAATTACCGGAATGAAAAAATTGTAAAAGTCATGAAAAAAGACGCTGAAAACAACAGTGAGTTACTAAAAACGCTTTGGTACTTTATAAAAAATAATTGCCGAGTTGGAAAAACCGCCGAAATGTTATTTATCCATCCAAATACATTAAATTATAGAGTTAAACAAATTGTGGAATTAACAAATATTGACTTTGATAATATCCACGAACGAGCTGAATTATATTCTCAGTTAATTGCGTTAAATCATATTCCGGATTACTATGAATTTTATCAGAAACAATTTTATTAAGTGTGTTGGTTAGAATTGTATGAACAGGGTATCATTATAATTAGCTGATTATTTTAAAGGAGGCCACTATCATGGTAGTTGACTATAAACATGAACCTTTTACTGATTTCTCAATTGAAGAAAATAAACGTCAGATGCAAGATGCATTAAAAAAGGTAGAAGCAGATTTAGGGAGAGAATACCCTTTAATTATAAATGGAGAAAGAATTACAACGGAAGACAAAATTGTTTCCTTAAATCCAGCAAATAAAAAAGAAGTAATCGGGTATGTTTCAAAAGCGAATGAGGAACTTGCTGAACGTGCAATGAAGGTTGCCGATGCAACGTTTGAAACGTGGAGAAAATCCGATCCTCGTTTTAGAGCGGATATTTTATTTAGAGCAGCGGCGATTGTGCGTCGCCGTAAGCATGAGTTTAGTGCGTTGCTAGTAAAAGAAGGCGGTAAACCTTGGAATGAAGCAGATGGAGATACTGCTGAAGCAATTGACTTTATGGAGTATTATGGACGTCAGATGTTGAGATTGAAAGATGGTATTCCTGTAAATAGCCGTCCAATTGAACGAAATCAATTTCATTATATTCCTCTCGGTGTTGGGGTAGTAATTTCACCTTGGAATTTCTTATTTGCTATTATGGCAGGAACAACGGTTGCAGCAATGGTAACTGGTAATACAGTGTTACTTAAACCTGCAAGTGCAACTCCAGTTATTGCATATAAATTTATGGAAGTTTTAGAAGAGGCTGGTCTTCCAAAAGGGGTTATTAACTATATTCCAGGACCTGGAAGTGAAGTCGGAGATTACTTAGTTGACCACCCGCGTACTCGTTTTGTCAGCTTTACAGGCTCTCGTGAAGTTGGAACAAGAATTTTTGAACGAGCTGGTGTTGTTCATGAAGATAAAGGACAAAAATGGCTTAAGCGTACAATTATTGAAATGGGTGGAAAAGATACAATTGTTGTTGATAATGAAGCAGACTTGGAATTAGCAGCACAATCAATCGTTCATTCGGCATTCGGATTTTCTGGTCAAAAATGTTCTGCCTGTTCCCGTGCAGTAATTCATGAAGATGTCTATGATGTAGTTAAAAATCGCGTTGTCGAGCTTACAAACGACATGAAGGCTGGCGACCCTGCAACAAATGAACACTTTACTGGTCCAGTAATTGACCAAGCTGCATATGACAAAATTATGAGTTATATTGAAATTGGAAAAGAAGAAGGCAAGCTACTCGTTGGTGGAGATGGAGATGACTCAAAAGGATGGTTCGTTCAGCCAACAGTATTTGCAGATGTGGATCCAAAAGCTCGCATCATGCAAGAAGAAATTTTCGGACCTGTTGTTGCTCTAACACCGGCAAAAGATTTTGACGAAGCGATTGAAATTGCAAACAATACCGAATATGGCTTAACAGGTGCAGTGATCACGAATAACCGTGCACATATTGAGCAAGCTCGTGAAGATTTCCATGTTGGAAATTTATACTTCAACCGTGGCTGTACAGCAGCAATCGTTGGATACCAGCCATTTGGAGGATTCAATATGTCAGGAACAGACTCAAAAGCAGGTGGACCTGATTATTTAATCCAACATATGCAAGGAAAATCTACTTCAGAAATGTTTTAAGATAGTAAATGTGAATGAAATAGTGCAGCCGTTGATAGTAAGTCGACGGCTGCATTTATTTTGCAAATGAAGTAGTCTGCGACTCAACATGTTTGTAAATGACTCAGCAAGTTAAGGAACGTCTCGACATGTTTGAAAACGACTCAGCATGTTAAGAAACGACCCGACATGTTCACGAATGATTCTTCATGTCAGGAGTCAACCATATATTTTTTAAAATTATCTTTACCAAACGTAATCCAACATTTCTTCTGTAAATACATTTGTATCAATATTACATGTCTCAGCGTCTATTGCATATTGCCAACCAAATATTTTTGCTTTTTCGGGTCCTTGCGGCTCATATTCAGGTGCGTTTTCTTTGGAAGTTGGTTCTTTCTGTGGATAAGCGGTCCAAACAATCGTATTTTCTTGTATCTCTTCATCCGTATCTTCAAAAGCTACTAAGATATCGCTATCTTTATCAAATACTCCGTATAATCCTGGTTCATAAGCTGAATCACTTATTGTTTTGTACCAGCCTTCGATAAATTTTGAGTCAATTGAGAAATCTGGCTCTATATCCCCAAAAATAGCAATACCCTCAGGAATTTTTAATTCTTTGGAGAGCTCAATTGCATCTTCTGCATGCTGAACTCCATTATCAAAACCAGTCGCTTCTTTAGGAATGAGGTTATAGATCACTAAAATTTTAATATCTTTATCGTGTAAAAATTTAACTTCTTTTTGATCTAATGAAGTTGCTACTCCTTCTACATCGCCAAGGTAGCGACCAAATATTTTTGGTTCACCAAAATTATCGCTTACACATTTGTATACATCTTTTGCTGCATTAGCGGAATCAACACCCCAAAATACATCCTGTTGGGATTGATCGGAGTTTTCCCCGTTTTCACCTGTCTGATTGGACGGTGAATCACTATTTGAGAAAATAAGATATATTGCTCCGAAACATAAAAGAGCAATTATCCAGTCTTTCCAATTAATATCAATCAGAAATACCTCCCTTCTACCACGTCAATATAGTGTATTAAGAGAGGGATCAATTGGTATAGGTGGATTTATAAAAAGGAAGGGAATTGATTTAGATAACTAATATAATCCGTTAGCTTCTGTAATAGTTCATATTAAAAGTGGAAAGATAAGTTTTGGCTATCTTTTAAATATATTTTTGCAACAGCTTTTTATTATAAAGCATTCTTTCATCTGTTGGACGATATTCAAGTGCTTTTTCATTGTGCTCATACGATGATTTATAATCTAGCACATTATAATAGCATACACAGAGTTGCAAATGAGGATACCAAGTAGAATATGCAGGATAAGTAAAACTCCAGCGACTAGGATCAAATTTAATCTGTGTTGCTAATTTATACCAAAAAATAGCATCTTTGTAATTTTGTTTTTGTTGAAAATGAAAGCCTATCCTACTGCAAGCTTCTGCCCGGGGTGTACTTGAAAATCGAAATGATTCAAATAAGGAAGATAATTCATTTTCATTATCTCCTAAAAATCTATAACAATCTGCTCGATTAATACAGGCATGTAATTTATCTTCTTTCCATCCTTCTCTCATATTAATATTTTTTGTATAGCTCTCAATCGCCTTTTCATAGTGACCGTTCTCTTTGAGTTCATTTCCATAATAAAAATAATCTCGTGGAGTAAAACTATCCCCATTTTTAATTTTTGTTTCATAAATTGACAGATTTCTTCCGGTTGAGTGGGAACTTTTTTTATGTGTTACCGCGATATCAGAATTGATGACATTACCAAATACTTCCAAATAATTGTGACAATCACCTTTCCATTTAAAGTGACGACTTCGTTTTACTAATCTGTTCCTGCGATAAAATAATGTAACATTTCCAAAGTCGTCCAAACCTGCATTGTAGTACATTGATACGGAATCCACGTTAGGATCTAAAGATTCTTTTAATTGCTTAAATTTAAGTTGATCAGTTTCCATTAATACATCATCTGCATCCATAAAAAAAATATAATCCATTGTTGCGTGTTTAAAAGATTCATTTCTAGCATCTTTAAATTTTCCAGTCCACTCAAAGTGAAATACTCGATCAGTGTATTTTTTAGCAATATCAATCGTTTGATCTGTAGAGCCGGTGTCTACGATATTTATTTCATCTACTAAGTGACAAACTGAATCAAGGCATCTGGCTAAAACTTCCTCTTCGTTTTTTACGATCATGCAGAGACTAACAGTAACCATTTATACACATCCCTCATTTATTTTTGTAAAGAAGAATACGCTATTCACTTTATTCATCTTTTTAGTATTTTTTAACAGGCAGATATCCAACCCCGTCAAGGATAATGGGATTGGATATCCGTTAGTTGATGTATTTTACTTGGTATTTAGTTTCAGTTGCTATTGTATTAAAGTAGACTTAAGCTCCTGCTGGTCCGGTCGCACCCGTAGGTCCAGTCGCACCCGCCGGTCCAGTCGCACCCGCCGGTCCAGTCGCACCCGCCGGTCCAGTCGCACCCGCCGGTCCAGTCGCACCCGTAGGTCCAGTCGCACCCGCCGGTCCAGTCGCACCCGTAGGTCCAGTCGCACCCGTAGATCCGGTCGTACCCGTTGGTCCGGTCGCACCCGTAGGTCCAGTCGCACCCGTAGATCCAGTCGCACCCGCCGGTCCAGTCGCACCCGTAGGTCCAGTCGCACCCGTAGATCCAGTCGCACCCGTAGGTCCAGTTGCCCCTGTCGGTCCAGTCGCACCCGTAGGTCCGGTTGCACCCGTAGGTCCGGTCGCACCTGTCGGTCCAGTCGCACCCGTTGGTCCAGGTGGTCCTGTTGGGCCTCCTCCATTAGAAGCAAAGGACAATAAGGCGATGTCGTCTATATAGATAAATGGAGCATTTATAGCGCTTATTGGTTTACTGATTTCTATTAATAATTGTGTTGCAGTTGCAGGTGCTACATCCGTTATTTGGATAACTTCTCGCCATGCTCCCGCATTCGGAATACTTCCAAATGGTATTTGAATATTTAAGGCGTTTCCTACCACATTATTATTGGGATCTAAATATGATAAGTTGATAAAAATTCTTGGACTTTGCTGAAGTCCCAACTTCGATAAAGCCATGAGAAATTGAAAGTTTTGACCAGGATTAATTGGAATGATTTGAGAAAGTGAAGCTACAGTAGCACCATATGGAAAACGGGCAGAGTAGTTACCTGAATGAGGTTTCTCAGTTGTAACTATTGTATTAAGAGCAGACCATCCGGATAAATCACCTGTTTCAAATCCTCCATTTGTGACTAGGTTAGTAATGGCCAATATTTTCACTCCTTTTCTAGTAAATTTAATCCAATCTTTTATTAGATTGAATTCAATATATTCTATGTGCTCCTATTATTTTCGTAAAGGCATGAACGCTAATATAGAAACACATTTAAAAAAGTGAGTGTATAATCTAGTAAATTAACTATAGGGAAGTTGCTGGATTGCCAACTACAATAATATTATTTGGAACATCTTTCGTAACAACAGCACCTGCTCCTACAACTGCTTTTTCTCCAATAATTACTCCCGGCAAAAGGGAAGCGTTATTCCCAATTTTCGCTCCATATTTTAAAACAGGTCCTTTTAATTGATAATTTCCTTCTCCCATATATTTATCATTTGATGAAGAAAAGCACGGTCCTATAAAAACATAATCTTCAATAATCATGTTAGCAGTAACATAGGAACTAGTCTGGATAGTGACATTTTCTCCAATAGTAGTATCGTTTTCGACCATGGAATTTCTACCAATTATACTCTCCATTCCAACTTTTACATTTTCTCTGACACTCGCAAAGTCTCCAATTAATACCCCATTAGAAATTAAAGAACCTTGATAAATGATACAATTACAACCAATTTTCACATTATTTTCTATAAATAATCTACCTAGATTTTTATTAGGAGTATTTGCGATATTGTTATTTGAAGTAGGAAGCTGACCTAATTTAGTAAAATCTTGAATGACAACATTATCACCAATTATGGAACCCTTTTTAATGACAACATGGTTTCCAACTTTCACATTATTACCTATTACAACACCATCCTCTATGACAGTGTAGTGACCAACTTCAAAATTCTTTCCGATTTTTGCTTTTCTGCTAATCATTATTTTCACATCATCCCTTTATTAATTATTTAAGCATATCAATAGTGGAAAAATTTTTAACAGGTAAGAAAACAGGTTTACCATTTCTGGCTGATTGGTACAGTGCAAAAATTAACTCTAAAGCCTTTCTTCCTTCATCTGCATTCATTAAATGTTGTTTTGATTTCGTTATACTTTTAATAATAGCATCGTACATTCGCTCATGTTCATTTGTTTCTTGTTGCAATTTTAATAATTCATCTTTTACTTTTGGATACTCTTCTATATAGCAATGCTCAATCTTATTAAATCCTGTTCCCCCAATGCAGATGGATCCTTTCTCCCCAAAAATAGATAAAGAGTAACCTAAATTTTTAGGAGTGGTAATGGTATTGGCTTCAATCACTCCTTTTGCTTGATTTTTAAATGTAATAATTCCCGTGGCAATATCTTCTGTTTCTTTGTTCTTAATTTTCGTATCAATCTCCCCGTATACAGAGTGTGCATCTCCAAAAAACCAAATTAACAAATCGATCAGATGGATGCCCTGATTTAAAAGCATCCCTCCATCTTGATCCCATGTTCCTTTCCAAGTAGAGGAATTGTAATAATCAAAAGAACGATGAAGCCTTAAAGAAATAGTGCCAAAATAAAGCTTTCCAAAGTAATCTTTATTTAGTAAAAATTTTAGTTTCTCTAACACTGGTCTGTAACGGAGTTGATGACAGACTAAAACTTGTTTACTTTTTGTTTTTGATAATTGGATAATATCGTCTGCGTCTCTAAGCGTTAGAGCAAGTGGTTTTTCAATGATGACATGCTTATCGTTTTTCAAAGCTTTTTTTGCGATTTCTGCATGTAGACTTGAAATGGTTGCAATAATAACAACAGCAATTTCAGGATCTGCAATTAGTTGTTTGTAATCCTTATAGAAAGAAATAGACGAATTTCTCTTTTTAAATTCTTTATATAAAGACGAAATTTCCTGCATCCTCTCTTGATCTAAATCACTTACCGCTTTTAATTCGAGTTCTTCGCATGTTGATATAGTTTTTACATGTTTTTTTGCGATAAAGCCACAGCCAATTAAGCCGACTTGAATCATGAATGACAGACCTTTATGGTTTTTAATGCATTTATTACTTTATCTTGATCTTTATACGAAAGTGCAGGATAGAGAGGTATAGCGAAAAGTTTTTTTGATAAAGATTCTGCAATGGGGAAATCTCCGACTTGATACGCTAAGTGTTTGTATGCTTTTTGTAAATGAATACTGCAGGGATAATAAATACCGGTTTGAATATTTTGCTTATATAGTTCTTCGATTATTTTCTCTCTATATTCCGATTCGAGACAGTATAAATGGTACACATGTGTTGATTGATTAGAGGCAAATGGAGTTTTAATTATATGGATATCTTTTAGTTTCTTATTGTATCTGGCTGCTAAACTTTTTCGCTTTTCGTTCCAGTCATCGATATGTTCTAAACAAATACGAATAATTGCTGCATGGATTTCATCAAGCCGACTATTGTAGCCGATTTCGTCATGAAAATATTTTTTCTTGCTACCATGCGCACGTAAGCTTCTTATACGCTTGGCAATCGTTGGATCTGATGTTGTAATGATTCCCCCATCTCCTATTGTAGAAAGGTTTTTTGTTGGAAAAAAAGAAAAACAAGCGACATCGCCTAAACTCCCAACAGGTTTTCCTTGATACATCGCTCCAAATGCTTGACAGGCATCTTCGATTACTCGCAAGTTGTGCTCACTTGCAATTTTATTGATTTCGTTCATATTCGCCGGTTGACCAAATAAGTGGACCGGGATAATTGCTTTGGTTGCAGTTGTAATGTTTTCTAAAATTTTATTGTGATCTAGATTGAACGTTTTTTCATCTACATCAATAAAAATTACTTTTGCGCCAACTCTTGATATTGCTTCAGCTGTAGCAAAAAATGAAAAAGTCGTTGTAATAACTTCGTCACCTTCGCCAATACCACATGCATGAAGAGCGAGCGTTAATGCATCTGTTCCATTAGCTACAGCGATACATTCGGAAACTTGTAATTTTTTAGCTATTTCGGCTTCAAGTGTTGAAACATTTTCACCTAAAATATAATTGCCACTTTGGAGTACATCTTTTATAGCACTTAGTATTTCGGCTTCAATGGGAATTAATTGGCTTCTTGGATTACTGATTGGAATCATAA
>NZ_JAXHDD010000040.1:0-37015 GCF_037072025.1 Pseudogracilibacillus sp. SO30301A
AATATAACTTTAATAATAAATTGTGCTGTTTTCTTGAAACAAGAAACTTTAATTCCATTACTTCTAACTGTATACTTAATATAGTTGGTTTAGGAAGGGGAGGTCTATGGATAATCCTCGGATTGGTTCCACCATTGCAATTACAAGTTTGAAGCATGATCTAAAATTACATAGGCGGTGGAAGGAAAACATCGTACTTTTCGCTGATGATCATGTAATTATTGGTGGCAATGATCAAACGATCGTTGAAGATGCAAGAAGGGGAGTTTGGCGAACCACCGAACCGGCTATATTTTATTTTGATCGCCGTTTTTGGTTTAACATCATTATGCTAAAAAGTGATAGCAACTTTTATTATTATTGTAATCTAAGCTCGCCTTTTACGTATAAAGATAAAACATTAAACTATATCGATTATGACATTGATGTTATTGTTCAACCTGACTTTTCTTACCAAATTATAGATCAAGATGAGTTTGAGGAAAATAGAGTGAAATTTAATTATTCGAAACATATTTCCAGATCTATAATGAAAGGAATTGCTGAGCTCGAGGATTGGATTAGGGGGCGAAAAGACCCTTTCAACGAAACATTTTTTAATCATTGGTTTTATTATATGAATAGTAGAAAAATTTAAGCCTTGTTACATATGTAGCAAGGCTTTATAAAGGTAAGGTGGTTTTTCGAATTTTTCAATCGAACGTTATAGGATTATTTCATAAAGGAAGATGTTGATGAGTAGTATTAAGCAATATATGAAGTATGTAAAACCATATACTTGGCATATTATTTGGACAATAGTTATTGGTATTTTTAAGTTTGCAATACCTTTACTAATTCCGCTTATTTTAAAATATGTTATCGACACAATTATTCAAGGCGATATGACACAAGCGGAAAAACTTAATCAGTTATTTTGGCTAATGGGAATATCTTTTACTATTTTTGTTATTTTACGGCCACCGATAGAGTACTACAGGCAATATTTAGCCCAACTAGTTGGAAGTAAGATTTTATATGATTTACGTGATCGACTTTTTGATCATATTCAGCGGTTAAGTTTAAAATATTATTCCAATACAAAAACTGGTGAAATCATTTCCCGAGTAATTCATGATGTAGAACAGACAAAGACGTTTGTTATTACAGGCTTAATGAATGTTTGGCTTGATATCGTAACAATTTTAATTGCTATTGGAATTATGCTAACGATGGATTTTAAACTAACGATTGTGTCAATTATTTTGTTTCCATTGTTCGGTTTTGCAGTTAAATATTTTTATGCAAGACTTAGAAAATTAACTCGGGATCGCTCTCAGGCATTAGCGGAAGTGCAAGGTCATTTGCATGAGCGGGTACAAGGGATTCCTGTAACACGAAGTTTTGCTTTAGAGGATTATGAACAAGAACAATTTGACGAACGTAACCGCAATTTTTTAACGAAAGCGATAGACCATACAAAATGGAATGCGAAAACCTTTGCTGTAACGAACACGATTACGGATCTTGCACCATTACTCGTCATTGCTTTTGCGGCATATCAAGTTATTTCAGGAAGTTTAACGATTGGGACGATGGTAGCTTTTGTCGGGTATATGGAACGGGTATATAGTCCTTTAAGAAGATTAATTAACGCTTCGACTACACTAACTCAGTCTATTGCCTCAATCGACAGAGTATTTGAATTTATGAATGAAAAATACGATGTAACCGATAAAGCTGAAGCGATCGAATTAGACCGGGTCCAAGGGGATATTTCGATTGAACATGTTTCTTTTCAATATAATAAGAATGAACTTGAAGTGTTAAAGCACGTTGATTTAGATGTCCATAAAGGGGAAACAATAGCATTCGTCGGAATGAGTGGAGGGGGGAAATCAACATTAATTAGTCTTATCCCCCGTTTTTATGATGTGACAGATGGATCTATAAAAGTAGATGGTATCGACATTCGTGATGTAACACAGCGTTCATTAAGAGATAATATTGGAATGGTATTACAAGATAATATTTTGTTTAGTGATTCGATTGCAATGAATATTAAGATGGGAAATCCACATGCGTCTGATGAAGAAGTTATTGTAGCAGCAAAAGCAGCCAATGCGCATGATTTTATTGAAGCATTACCTGACAAGTATAATACACTCGTTGGAGAACGGGGAGTTAAATTGTCAGGTGGGCAGCAGCAACGGATTGCGATTGCAAGAGTGTTTTTAAAAAATCCGCCTATACTCATTTTTGATGAAGCAACATCTGCACTAGACTTAGAAAGTGAACATACTATTCAAGAAGCACTTGAAAAATTAGCAGCTGACCGAACGACATTTATTGTTGCACACCGACTCGCAACAATTACTCATGCCGATCGTATCGTTGTCATTGAACATGGCAGAATAACGGAAACTGGAACACATGCTGAATTAATGCAAAAGCGTGGAAGTTATTATGATTTATATCAAGTGCAGGACTTTGATGCTAGTACAGAGTTAATAAAATAGAAAGCTCAAATAGGGCTTTCTATCAGCTTGTAGAGAAAGTAGGTGAATTTTCTCTGCAAGTTTTTTTGTTATTTTTAAACAGTCATTAATAAATTTATCTTTTTATATCCTAAAATTGCGTGTTCAAAAAGGAGGATAAAAAGGACCAAGAAGTTCGAGGCGGCGCAGTTTCGGGCAGTGGAATGTATGCATTTAGATACATGAGTAGCGGAGAAACAAGCATTCGTGCGAAATTCGCAGTATCATTTTTACCGGACTTTTTGAACATCCTTTAAAAGGAAAAATATCCAATCTTCAAGTTGCGGTGGAAATCGCTCAAGTGGTGAGAATTGCTCCAGTCAAGACGTAAGATGAATTTAGAAGATGAGTGAGGAAAATGTAATGAATTTGATCGTAATCAGCGCAATTTTTTCCAATTAGAGTACTTGTTACCAACTCCATTTGTCTTAAATTTTTAAATTTAAATTTTCTGCAAAAAAGCGTTAAATGATAGAAGCCGAGTTTTTTCATGTCGAGTGGATTTTCAAGATGTCGAGTCAATCTCAAACATGTCGAGTTGATTGGGAAGGTGCCGAGTCTCGTGTCACAATTAATAGAAATTAGCAATAAGGTTTCCCAACCTACTAAAAGTAAAGCCAAACTATAATTTTCATAATTTGGCTCTACTACTACAACAGTCTTATGACATTTTTAGTTTCTTTAATTTTTCAATTGCTAATTGTAAGGATTCTGTATTTTGCACGAGTGCGATTCGTACGAAGCCTTTTCCTTCTGTACCAAAAATACTCCCTGGTATCATGATTACTCCAACTTGCTCAATTGCTTTAAATACAAATTTTTTGTCATCTAAGCTATAAGGATATTTAGCCCATATAAACATTCCCCCGTTTGAGTGGGTAACTTCCCATCCAAGTTCTTCTAATCCCTTCATTAAAATCTGATGGCGCTCGGAAAATATTTCCCGTAACCGATTCGTAATTTCTTCTGCATGATCAAGTGCAGTTATTGCCGCTTCCTGAATTGGGGCAAATACTCCATAATCCAAATTTGACTTTAATTCACTCATTATCCGAATAGCATCTGCATTCCCAACAATATACGCAACTCTTGCTCCTGCCAAACTAAAGCTTTTTGACAGAGAATTTATTTCCAATCCTACTTCCTTCGCTCCTGGTGTTGCCAAGAAACTTATTGGTCCATCACCAGTAAAATAATATTCAGAATAAGCAGCGTCATGAAGTACGATTATATTGTATGTTTTAGCAAATGCAACGACCTCCTCAAAAAAAGCTTCATTAGGGCTAGCCGGAACTGGATTACCCGGCAAATTTAAGATAAGTATTTTTGCTTTCTGTGCGATATTTTCTGGTATCGCATTTAAATTAGGTAAAAAGTTATTTTTAGCCTGAAGTGGCATATAATAAGGTTCAGCGCCAGCTAATTTAATACCAGTATCGTAAGCGATATAGGCGGGGTTTGTCGTTAGTACAATATCACCTTCATTACAAAAAGCGAGTGGAAGATGAACAAGTCCCTCTTGAGAGCCCATCGTTTGTAAAACTTCAGTATTTGGATCGAGATTAACATTAGATCTCCGTTTATAATAACTTGCGACAGCTTTATTAAATCGTTCGGTACCACTGAGCGTATATCCATACATAGCTGGATTTTCGCTTACGGTTGCCATAGTTTTTCGAATAATAGGGGCAGGAGATAAATCAGGGCTCCCTAAACTTAAATCAATCACCGTTTCTCCTTCAGCTCTTTTATTATTTGCTGCAATTTTTAATTGACCAAAAATAGCAGGAGAAAAAATCGACATCTTTTTTGAAGGTTTAATATTCAAATGAAACATCTCCCTAAATAGTAAACTTATCTCCATTTTATCACACGAATTATTATTGTCATCGTAAACTTAAAAGGTGAAAAACGTAATTAATAGAAAGATGGTGGTATTTTGTCTATGATGTAGTTAAGGATAATTATTTAAAATAGAAAGGGGAAGGTACAAATGACAGTCGAAGTTGGCCATGCAGCACCGAATTTTACATTGCAAAATCAAGAAGGTGAAACTATTAGTTTATCTGATTTTAAAGGTCAGAATGTTGTGCTTTATTTTTATCCGAAAGATATGACTCCTGGGTGTACAATACAAGCTTGTGATTTTCGCGATAATTATGGCGCATTTAAAGATCTAAATACAGCTATTATTGGAATTAGTCCAGACCCAATCGAACGGCACCAAAAGTTTATTGATAAACATGATCTACCTTTTCAGTTACTTGCTGATACGGAACAAGAAGTAGCGAAATTATTTGATGTTTGGAAATTAAAAAAGATGTTCGGAAAAGAATTTTATGGAGTCGAGCGGTCTACATTTATTATTGATAAAGCAGGAATTGTGCAAAAAGAATACCGGAAAGTTCGTGTAAAAGGTCATATTGAAGAAACGTTAAGTTTTGTTAAAGAAAATTTAGCTGAATAAGGGGGAGAAAAGGTGCGAATATATACACGTTCTGGTGATAAGGGTACGACTTCTTTAGTGTACGGAAAAAGAGTTGCTAAAAATGACTTGCGTGTTGAAGCATATGGGACATGTGATGAAGCTAATTCAATGATTGGTCTTGCACTTAGCTTACTTAATGATGTGACATGGGATGAAAAAGAACACTTTTTAGAAAAAATGTATCGTATTCAAACGATTCTTTTTCATGTAGGAGCAGAATTATCTACACCTAATGACAGAGAAGTGGCATGGAAATTAAAAGAAGAGCATATAACAGAATTAGAGGAGCAAATTGATGAGTGGAGTCAACACTTACCACCATTAACTCAATTTATATTACCATCTGGCCACCGTGCCTCTAGTGCCCTTCATTTGGCCAGAACGGTAGTAAGAAGAGCGGAACGAATGGCAGTAGCTGTTCAAGATGAGCTTCAAGATACGATGGCAATTTCTTATTTGAATAGATTGTCGGATTATTTGTTTGTCGCCGCAAGATATGTTAATCATCAATTAAAAGGGCAAGAGATTCCATTAAAAGTTGATTTATAATAATTGGTAAGTTTTCTCAATGTCCTATATAGCTTCTCATTTATTGTGGCAAAAGTGTGATTAAAATAAGAACTAATTTAGACTAACTATTATTCAGTAGTATATTTAGATTGACAGATATATGATTTACAAGTTACACTAATGATAACGATTATAATCTAATAATATAGATTATGAAATATTAGTGAAAGCGAGGTGCATGACGGTGTCGGACGGCAAATTGGAAGTTGCAATTGAAACATTAAAGAAGTCTGGGGTTAGAATTACACCACAACGTCATGCGGTTCTTGAATATTTGCTTACGTCTATGTCTCATCCAACTGCTGATGAAATTTACAAAGCACTTGAAGACAGATTTCCTAATATGAGTGTTGCTACTGTATATAATAATTTAAGAATTTTACGTGAAATTGGTCTTGTTCGTGAATTAACTTATGGAGATGATTCGAGCCGTTTTGATAGTAACATGAAAGATCATTACCATATAATTTGTGAAGATTGCGGTAAAATTGTAGATTTCCATTATCCAACTTTGGATGAAATTGAATCATTAGCGGAAAAAGTAAGTGGATTTGAAATTAGTCATCACCGGATGGAATTATACGGTAAATGTGACAATTGTGCTAAAGTTAAAGTTCAAAGTTAAGGGTTCAATAATATTTATAAAATGTATTAAAAAAGAATCGCCACTTTTGACGATTCCTTTTTTATGCCTTTATTCGCATATGAGTTTTACAGGTACCCATTCTCTCACACTATTGATTAACCAAATATTTTTACAATGATTTAAATCCTCTTTCGTAATTTTACTTTCTTTAATAGTTCCTGCTTTTAATAATTTTTCACGAAACGTTCCAGGAAGAAGCCCACATTGAATTGGCGGCGTTAGTAGTTCATCCCCACGCTCAACAACTATATTCCCTATTGTAAATTCAGTTATTTCATTATTCTCATTCCATAATAATACATCAAACACATCGTCTATTTCTTTTAATCGTTCTTCATATACTGTTCGATTTGTCGTTTTATGATATAGAAATATATCGTTTTTGTTGATTGGCGAGGAAGCTAATTTAACGATGGCCTTTTTTGACTTTGATAAAGGTTTTACTTCAAAATTTGCTTTTCCCTGATGATTAACTAATAAACGGATTCGCCATTCCCCATCTTTATTATTTTCTTCCAATATATGTAGTTGATTTTGTATCGAATCTATATGAATTGGTATATTAAAATAATCAGCTGAATTTTTAATTCGTTGAATATGTTCTTCAAAAGCAATAATTTTTCCTTGTTTTAGACCAAATGTTTCCAATAGAGAGAACGATCTTTGTTTTTTATATAAAACTTTAGTTTTTGTTAATGTTTCCTGAAACTCTTCTTCTATATTTGATTGTTTAGTAATTCCGCCTCCTGCACCATAACAAGCAAGTTGACTTTTTTGATCAATCGTTACGGTACGAATTGGAACATTGAATATGGCATCATTATTTGGGGTTATATAACCAATTGTTCCACAGTATACATTACGAGGATTCTTCTCAAGCTTTGCGATAATGTCCATAGTTTTGTCTTTTGGTACACCAGTAATCGAGCCACATGGAAATAGTGTTTTTAATATATCGACCGCACTTACATGAGGCAAAATACTTCCTTTAATAGTTGAAGTCATCTGATATACTGTCGGGTATTTTTCAATTTGGTATTGATCGATTATTTCAATACTTGATTCATTTGTTACCATTTTAAGTTCATCAACCATTAATTTCGTTATTAAATTATTTTCTAGTTGATTTTTATGAGAAGCGGCTAACCAGTTAGCATTCTTAATATCTTCCTCGTATGTTTTTCCACGATGAATAGTCCCCTTCATCGGCTTCGTTGTAATAATATTATTTTGTAAACGAAAAAAGAGTTCTGGTGAAGCTGATAAAATTTGTTCATTTCCTAAATCTAAATAAGCGCTATATCGACCTTGTTGAGCATGTTTTAATTGTTCATAATATGATAATGAGCAGCCTGAAAAAGGAGCTTGAAACTGTACAGTATAATTTACTTGGTCTGTATCACCTGCAACGATTGCTTGCTGGATGTGTTGAAACGCTTCTTCATATTCCTCTTTATTTTGATTTAGTTTCCAGTTTCCAACTGAAAAATCTTTCATTTCTCTTTTCGACCAATTAGTCGGTTGCGTAAAAACACCGAACCATAAGAGTGGCATTGTAATCGCCGGGAACCCCTTCATTCGGTGTGTAAAAGCGTAAGCCGCTTCATAACTCATATATCCCGCCACATAAAAGCCATGATTTACTGCGCATTTTACCTCATCCAAGCATGTAGCAACTTCAACAAAATTTTTTGTGGTAATAATTTTTACTGGATTTATAAAACAAACAGGATCTGAATTTTTGTCATTTATAGAAAAGTCGAACCGAAGGAATGGAGGTTTGTTTAATGTATCCATATGTTATCCCTCATTGCTCGTTTTGTTTTTGTTTTAATTGTCGTCTGTATTTCCGTGAATTATATTTTTCATCAAACTCTTTACCCTCTAGTTCTTTATCAAGTGTAAGAGGTTGTTTACAGTGCATACACGCATCGACACGGCCTAACATTTTCGTCGGCTTTTCACACGTTGGACAAATTATTGGAATCGCACGCGTGGATAACATACCGATCCAAAAATAAACGACTGTGCTGAAGATGATAAATAAAACACCAAGCACAAAGAAGGTTAGCATTAACCACGGTATTTTTTTGGTTAAAATCCCCCCATACATGACTATCATACCAATAAAAATTAAACTGAGCGCAAAGCCTCGGATTTTATTAATTTTACTAGAATAGACTAATTGTGGTTCACTCAAAATATGTTCCTCCTTCAATAGTTCACTCGTATTATAACATGAATAGTCATTAGTTCACCATTTGAAGCAATCAAAACGGGTAATCTTGACATGATTTGAATGACTCTTTCATACAATGAAACAAGCAATCAATTAGTTATAGGACAAGTGAATTACTTAATTTAGCCGTATACATTTATAAAGCTTGTCATGATAAAACTACTTGCAAACATAGGGAGGGTTTATCTTAATATGAAACCTCATGGTAGTTTACATGAAAGCTAAAAGATAATGTAAAAAGTTTTATGAATAGTGCTGAAAAATAAAAGCTTTTGAATTTTGATGGCTTGAAAACGACCGCTATCGCTCTTGACAAGCACGACAATGGTTTGTGTTTGAGGTGTCAAGGGCGAAGAGGACAAAAAGTTGGCATGCCAAATAACCCTTGACTTTCCATTTTAAACCATTGTCAAGTTCGGTTTGTCAAGAATTCGCTACGCCGATAGCTTATTTGTCGGGCTCGGCTAAACAAAAAGCTAGGCTGATTGCTGCTCTACCAAGAATTCTTTCTAACGCCATTACGGACACTTCATCAACTTCTAGTTTTCGATAAGGTTTATCAACTGGTTCATGTAAAGACCACGGGCAACGATTTACCAAGAATAATACTTGTCAACATGAAAATTGTTTTTTTAAAAAATTTGATATATTTTAATAAGTGTGATATAAAATGAGTTACCAACTTGTTACATCCTTTTTTGGAAATTTTAAGTGTGTGGCAACCTCATTATTAACTTAATAGAGACTCGGAAAGTAATTGAGTGATTCTGGGGCAAGTTACACTTTTTAACATTTTCGTTAAAAAAGTCTATGCCAAAGAACCCTGCAACATACATATTTTAAAAACTCCTATTTTTAGATGGCTAATATCATTTTTGCTTTTACATGCAACTCCTTAAACTGAGTTTTGCTGGCTTCCTTAACCCATGCATCTGCATGTTGGCACATAGCAATGATGTATGTACGAATGTTCCAATGACGGGAACTTCGACCATTGGAGCCCTCCAGGTCATAATCAATTTTTTGACGTTTGATACAACGTTCAGCGCCAGTGCGAAGGGAATAGCGCTTGTACCATTCCTTACTATCACGTTTTATACGTGAAAAAAGTCTGGGATTGTCCTTAGTTGATGTATAAAATGTTCTCCCGTAGCTTGAATCTGAACACGGGTTTTGGCATTCCCATTTTCCAACGGCTGCAGGGCAACGCCATTTGCGACGGTAACGTTTTTTATCCACGCCCCAGTTAACCATTTCACGACCAATGGGGCACACGGGAACACCGTCCAAGTTGATATCCATTTCATTATAGATGAACTGTTTGGAACCCCTTGGGTTAAGGTCAATGATGGCAGAAACGTCATCGTGTTCCAACATTTCATAGATGGGATAAGCATCGAAGGCTGAGTCTAAGATGCTTTCCCCAATTTTCCATTCAGGGTAAGCTAAGTAATCATCCTGTGAAGGTGTTTGTGTAATCATCAAAATCTCCCCATTTTGCAAAAAATAATGCCTTCAAATCGATTATTGGGGCGATTTTAAAAAGTCAAGTAATATGATTTAGGGATTTTGCGATTTGGGGGTGAAGCAATACAAAAGCTCTAGTCAAAAGACTAGAGCCGATACGGAAAATTAATTTCCGAGAGACTACACTTAATATAAGGGGGTGGCAAGTTTTTTAGTATAAAAATGCATGAAACTGGGAAAAGGATTAGTTTTACTAATAAACTTTTGCCAATACGAGCTAAAATTAAGGGGGATAAAAATGAGTAAAACTAGGTTTCTAACATTTATCTTTATGCTTGTAAGTGTAATGATGGTGCTAGCAGCTTGTGGGGGAGGAGAAAAAGAAGCCGGAGATGATTCTTCAAGTGATGAAGGAAGTGCAAAAGATGCAAAGATAGCGATCGGACCACCAGCTAGTGAAACGAATACCGTTTCGAAAATATTATTGGCAGCTCACGGACTGGAAGAGGGAGACTATCAAGTGTTCCAGGAAGCATTTGGTGATGCGGCGGACGGAGTGCAAGATGGAAATATTGATATTTCTATAGGGATTTTAGGGCTTCCAGCAGGTAGTATTGAAAGCTTGCAAGCATCGAGTGGAGACGTTGTGATGCTCGGTTTATCAGATGAAGCGATTGAAGAAATTGAAGCGAATACGGAATATAAGCGTTATACGATCCCAAAAGATAGCTATGATTTTTTAGAATCAGATGTTGAAACAGTTGCAGCATATGCTGTTTTGATGGGGAATACAGATACTATTGATGAAGAATTAGGTTATGAGCTTGCTAGAATCATGTTAGAACATGCAGATGAAGTGACACATGCTCAAGGGGCAGATATGACATTAGAGAATGCACTTAATGGTGCAGATGGATTGCCAATTCATCCTGGTGCAAAACGTTATTATGAAGAACAAGGACTAACTGTCGATAATCCGGTTGCGGAACTTACAGCTGATGAGAGCGACCGAAAAAATGAGTTTATTCTCGGGACGGGAAGTCAAGGAGGAACATATTATCCTTTAGGTGGTGAGATTGCTAACGTTTGGAATAATCATTTAGATAGTAGCTTTACCAATATGGAGACGGGTGCATCAGTTGAAAATTTAGCAACAATCGGGGAAGGTCAGATGGATCTTGGAATGGCAGTTCACGTACCTTCTCTTGATGCGATTAATGGAAAAGGAGATTTTGAAGGAAATCCAATTGAAAATGCTGCCTTTATTGGTCATATTTATCCAGAAGTTGTTCAAATAATTACAAGAGAAACAACAGGAATTACTAGTTTAGGTGGTTCTGAGTAATTTACATCGATGACATAAAACTATACAACAGGGAAAAGAAGCTTGTTAAATAGCGCTCTTTTCCTTATTTTATAACCAATCAAAGGGTGGTGTAAATAAATGGGGAATAAACAGTCGATAACAGAACTAGCACAAGCGGAAAAAGATGCACAAAAGATATTGGAAAAATATGATCGTGAAAGTAATTTTCGTGAAAAGATCGGAAAATGGGCTTGGGTTGTTACTTTCCTAGGTGTGGCATTAACAATTTTCCATATTTATTCAGGTTATTTCGGCACCCTGCCGTCTCAAAAACAAGGGGCAATCCATTTAGGAACTGCACTTGGTATTATATTTTTACTTTATCCAGCAAAAAAAGGGTGGCAAAAAAAGCAAAAAACGGTACCGTGGTATGATGTTATCTTAGCATTCTCGGCGATGTATGTGACGTATCATAAAATAATATTTTTTGACTCGATTATTCAAAGTAGAATATCTGGATATAGTACAATTGATACGATCATTTCCATTGTTGCAATTTTATTATTGTTAGAAGCGACAAGAAGGACTGTAGGTTTACCTATTGTGGTTGTGGCATCTGTGATGATAGCATATGCGTTGCTTGGAAATTATATCCCAACGCAAATACTCTCTCACCCTGGATTTTCGTTTGACCGGGTAACGACAAATTTATGGTTTCAAGAGAGTGGTGTTTTTGGAACGCCAATTCAAATTTCAGCCAAATTTATCTTTTTGTTTCTATTTTTTGGTGTCATGCTCATTCATACCCGAATTGGTCAGTTCTTCAATGATTTGGCCTTCGCATTAACGGGAAGGTTTACGGGCGGAACAGCAAAAACAGCTGTTATAGCAAGTGCATTGCAAGGGATGATATCGGGAAGTTCTGTTGGAAATACTGTAGCATCCGGGTCATTTACAATACCGATGATGAAAAATTCCGGGTTTAAACCTGAATTTGCTGCGGGTACAGAGGCTTCTGCTTCAACAGGAGGGCAAATTATGCCACCGGTTATGGGAGCAGCTGCGTTTATTATGATGGAATATTTGGGAGTTTCGTATGGAGCAATTATGATAGCGGCAGCAATACCGGCAGTATTGTATTTTACTGGAATTTTTATTGGAACCCATTATGAAGCGAAAAGATTAGGGATATTGGGACTGCCACCAGAAAAACTACCTAAATTAAAAGAACAAATGCTTAGATATGGGTATATGTTGCTTCCACTATTTGTTATTATCGGCACTGTGATGGTTGGCTTTACACCACAGCGTGCTGCTATTTATGGGATTATTACAGCATACTTAGTTAGTTTAGTACGTAAAGAGTCACGTATGTCGTTTAGAAAAACAATTTATGTGTTGGAACAAGGGGCAAGAGTAGCCTTACCCGTAATTGCAGCAGTTGCAACTGCCGGTATTATTGCAGGAGTAGTAAGTATAACGGGTCTAGGTGCAAAATTTGCATCTGGTATTATTGCTTTATCTGCAGGACATCTAATTTTAGCGTTGTTTTTCACGATGATTGCTTGTCTAATTTTAGGGATGGGCTTGCCAACAACAGCTAACTATGTTGTAACTGCAACCATTGCCGCACCTGCATTAATTAATGGATTTGATATTGCTCCAATTGCTGTTCATATGTTTGTATTTTATTTTGGGATTGTTGCTGATATTACACCACCTGTTTGTCTTGCCGCATATGCAGGAGCAGGTATCGCACGAGCAAATCCGTTTATGAGTGGAGTCACGGCAGTTAAGCTGGCCATCGCAGCCTTTATCGTTCCGTACATTTTTGTCTATGATCCTATTCTTTTAATGGTGGATGCTACTTTCTTTAAAATGAGTATCGCTATAGCAACCGCTTTATTAGGAATGATCGGGGTTAGTAGTGCCATGATGGGGTTTTATATAAGGCATTCGAAAACTTGGGAACGATTACTATTATTTATTGGTGGAATTTTACTAATCATGCCGGAAATGATAACCAACTTTATTGGAATCGTATTGTTACTAGTTGTTTGGTTCATCCAAAAGCAGCGTGAAGATGATAGTGGTATAGGTGAACAAACTGTTACAAATCCTGCTTCTTCATAATTTTCTAAAATAATTAATTGCTATGGATTGATTAAGATGCACCCCAATATTAGGCATAAAGTCAATATATTGGGGTGTTTTTATGTGTACATTTTCACCAAATAACAACTCTACAATTTTCCTCCCGAGTTAGCATGTTTTGCCTCATTTGACAATTGGTTGTCGTTTAAAATTGCTTGTAAAGCATGAAAAAATTATGATATTAGAAAATAATTTTCGTTTAAAAAAATAAGACTAGGATGTAATACTGTGTTATCATTGGTAGGTAGTTAGAAAGGTGGTTTTATGGTGTGAATGAACAGAACATTCAAACGTTACAAAACGATAATAGATTATATCAAACTTTATTAGTGATCGGGGTTGTGTTGGTTGCGTTTAATTTACGTCCAGCAATCACATCTGTAGGACCACTCATCGGAACAATCCGGGATGATGTTGGTTTTTCCAATTGGAGTGTGGCGTTGCTGACGAGCTTACCTTTAATTGCGTTTGCCATTATGTCACCGATGGCTCCTAAATTAGCTAATAAACTATCGAATGAAATGACACTTGTATTAGGTTTGTTAATCTTAATAATTGGCATTAGCCTTCGATCTATTTCTGTTGTTTTTTTACTATTTTTGGGAACGTTATGCATTGGATTAGGGATTGCAATTTGTAACGTGCTTTTACCTGGAGTTATTAAAGAAAAGTTTCCGACGAAGGTAGCGATTATGACAAGTATTTACACAACATCGATGTCACTACTTGCAACAACGGCTTCTGGTGTAAGCATTCCTTTATCAGATGGGCTAAACCTAGGTTGGCAAGTAGCCTTATTCGTTTGGATAACGCCTGCTGTCGCCGGTTTGATTATTTGGCTATTTGTATATAAGAAAAGCGGAAAAGATAAACTTGAAAAACAAGTAAGGTTTTTTGAGTCGAAACAAGGAAGCAGTATCTGGAAGTCTAAACTTGCTTGGAAAGTTGCATTATTTATGGGGTTCCAGTCATTAATCTTTTACGTAACGATTTCATGGTTACCCGAATTACTGATGGATCAAGGAATGAGAAAAGCAACTGCTGGTTATATGTTATCTTATTTTCAGTTACTTGGAATTCCGATTAGTTTTATTATCCCGATGATTGCCGTTCAAATGAAATCACAAAGAGGGTTAGTATTAGCAAATAACATCCTTTATATAATTGGTATTGCTATCTTATTATTTAAGCCAAGCTTTGCGTTAATTATTTTTGCGATATCACTCATTGGAATAGCTTCAAGTGCTAATTTTGCTCTTTCATTGTCACTTCTTTCTATTCGGGCAAAAAATGCAAAGGATGCGGCTGAACTTTCCGGAATGGCACAATCGATTGGGTATTTACTTGCAGCTATTGGTCCAATTTTTATTGGGTTTATTTATGATATTACCCATGCGTGGACAGTTCCACTTATCCTATTAATTGGAATAACGTTTATGATTATTTATGTTGGTATGCAAGCAGGACAAAATAAATATGTATTGGAAAATTAAAGGAGATTGTTATGTCGAAAATAAAATTAATAGCTCTCGATATGGATGGAACATTATTAAACGATGATGGTGTAGTTACGCCTTATACGCATGATGTCATCCAACAGGCGCTACAACGAGGTGTTGAAATTGTTCTAAGTACAGGTAGACCTTTGTCATTATGTGCTACATATTCCGAAGAACTTAATTTGTCGTCCTATATTATTACATCTAATGGCGCTGAAATTTGGACCACCGACCATGAAGTAATTGAACGTCATCCATTAAACGCTAAAAAAATTGAAACATTATGGCAGCTTGGAAACGAACGAAATTTACATATGTGGTTAGTTGCGACTGATCAAATCTTTGTTAATGCTAGAAGACCTGAAAAGTTTACAGATCATGAATGGTTAAAAATTGGTTACGGAAATTTAACAGAAGTAGAAAAAACGGAATTATTGAATGAACTGAATAATGTCAAAGACATTGAAATTACAAACTCGTCGCTAACTAATATTGAAATAAATAAATTTGGCATTAATAAAGCTTATGCGATTGAAACGATTTGTAAACGGATGGATATAACAATGGGTGAAGTAATGACGGTTGGGGACAGTCTAAATGATTTTAAAATGATTAAACAAGCTGGTATTGGAGTAGCAGTTAAAAATGCACAGCAGTTGATTCTTGAAACTGCTGACTTTGTAACAGACACAAATAATGAAAATGGTGTAGCAAAGGCGATAGAAAAATATGTTTTAAAGCAAGAATAAACGGTCTGTAAATGGACCGTTTTTTTGCAGATATGAAAGTATAAAACTTTCCTACTGCATAAGTACAACTAAGGCTTGGCGATAAGCCAAGTTTTCTAATGAATACTTTCCATTTGAAAGGAAAGACTAATAGCAGTGAGAGTTTTCATCGAAAAAATTCGCGAAATGATATCAAGATAATTAGCTTAGCAAAGTGGACGAGTATTGAAAGCAAGTCTAAACTATTTCGTTATGTCAACTTTCTTTATTTTAAAAAAAGGGGTATAATAAAGATAAGTGAAAGGGGATGGTACAATGGCTTTTTCTAGAGGACCAAAAGAACCATTACCAGAGGTTGAAACGAATGTATGGTCATGTACAAATGATGACTGTCAAGGTTGGATGAGAGAATCATTCAGCTTTGCTAAGCAGCCTGAATGTCCACTATGTCAATCCGACATGAAACAGGAGGTTCGAATTCTTCCAGATTTAGAATAGAAATAATGATATCGGACTGAAATGAGAAGTTTTAGTCTATTTTATTTTACAACGAAAAACTTGGGATAAGCCCAGGTTTTTGTGTTTTTTGCTACTGGTGAAACAACTACAGGTCGAATAATTATGAGTATTGTGATTACCGCAAGGCTCATAAATATCATATATAATTTGGTAAGGTAAAGTCGATTGTATTTAAAGGTTATAATGAGATCAATTTTCTAAGAAGGAATTTAATGAGATCAATTTTCTAAGAAGGAATTTTTTGATCAGAACTTCTTTTTTGTGATGTTAAATATACCTCTCTTAACGTATTATTTTCTATCCCTTGTTTTATTTTCACCATAGCTTCTACGCCTACTTTACTTCAATGTATTCCTCGCTTTTTCATGGAAAAAAGAAATACGGTGTTGATTGGGTTTCGTTGCACCTAAATCTCTCACATCCTCTGGTGGAACATCTATTCGTTTGCGATTGATTCTAATACAATTCATTTGTTTGATCGAGGATACAACGACTATAAATAATTCTATAATCTTCGTCTTGAAGAAATGCTATTTTTTATCAAAAGAGTAAAGAAAAATGCGGAAATGAAGTATTATCCGAACACTAATCAAGTAATATACATAACAAAGATGATGCACCCATTACGGATGATTAAAACAAAATGCAAGGAAGACAATGGGGGAATTATTATGAAGAGATGCTTTTCCCCATCTCGAAAAACTTACTTGTAAGTAGTAGTGAAGGATCGTGGCTTAACTTAATAAATGATCAAAACTCCTACGACAATAGATTGTAGGAGTTTTTTTACAACTTGACTATAATTAGTTGCATCATAATTAAAAATGTACAATATACTAAGAGTAAGAGGGAAGGATATTTAAAATGGTTGAAAGTGTATCAACGACTGACGAAGCACTGACCGTTAATGTTTACTTATGTTTCTACAATTTAGATTGTTGTGACGGTAGTTCCAGTTGGGGGATTAGGTATATTTTCGTTGGAAGGATCAAGGAACACGGTTTTCAATCCACCCAAGATTGTTTACAGATGTAGAACTGAAACAATTAAAAAAATTAGCATACTAGCGTATAATACAAAGATAAAAGCACTATAAGAGGATTGAACACGCACTATAAGTTAATTTGGATTTTTTTAAACCAATATACTTAAAAAATCAAACATATTTAGTATTGGGACATATAATGGGTGTAAACGTAATTAAAGGAAGTGTATATGGTGCATTATATTACGAAATATTATGTAAGTGGTCATACTGCAGATGGATATGTAAACTTTCTATCTACTAATTTAATAGGGATAAACAGAATAATTGTTTTGCAACATCCATCAAGTAGAGTGAAAGCAAAAATTCTCGAAAAATTAACTGCACCTTTTGAAGAGAAAGAACAAATCGAAATAATAGAAAGCACCCGATCCGGAGAATATATAGAAGGGATTGTCATGAGAAAATCGTCTGTTGCAGTATTGGCAGAACAAGTCGTTCAAGATAAAATTGCAGATGCGGAGTATATAAATCTTGAAGATTATTTACTTAGTAATATAGACAAAAAGGTTATTGAAAAAATAGATCGTAAAATAAGTGACTTATGTCAGGTCGCATATTCCCATTTTAAAAAAGGGCTTTCAATTCATGATGACTTAGAAAAAATATATATTGATGAAATGGATTTTTCAAAAGCAGATCATGTGGCTGAAGAATTTATGTCAATGTTGTTTAAAGACGTAGAGAAGAAAGAGAAACAGCCAGTGATCTACGAACGATTATTCGGGACAAATACGGCTGATGGAGTCGTTAATGTAGTGGAACATATAATTGAACCTATACAAAATCGTATTTTTATCAAGGGTCGTGCAGGAACAGGGAAGTCTGTTTTTATGCGAAAAGTGTTAGATGCTTGTAAAGAACATGGGCTCGATGTAGAGTTGTATCGTTGCAGTTTTGATCCAAATAGTATCGATATGCTTATCATCCGTGACCTTGACTATTGTTTATTTGATAGTACAGATCCTCATGAGTTTTTTCCTTCCCGGAAAGAGGATAAAATTATCGATCTTTATGAAGAAGCCGTAACACCTGGTACTGATGAAAAATACGCTTTCGAAATTAAGCGATTAACAAATTTATATAAGAAAGAAATGCAGTCTGGAGTAAAAAAGCTTAAAGAAATAAAACCAATAGATTTAGAGAGAGAAACATATTTTGAATTACCAAAAAATGAAGAATTGGAGAGTGTTCTCCAAAAAATTACAACAAAACAATAAATTCACTCTTGCAATTTTTCAGAATTCATTGTAAAATAAATCAACTAACAATATTTGCTTCAATTAGGAGGTGGGGGAAATGGTAACGGTTAAATTATTAAAGCCTTATTACATTAAAATGAACTCAGAATACATTCGCATCATATTGGCTTATCAGTATTTCTCATTGTTTATTAATAAGAAGGTATACCATTTTGTTCCAATTGAAGGTCAAGAAATATTAATTAACCGGAAAACGAAGCAAGTTGTTAACACAGAAACAAAATTTGCGTTTCAAAAAGGTAAAGAGATAATTTATATCACGATGAAAAAATTAACATCATTGGTTGATTTCATGGATCAGTTAGAGGAGATCATTAAACCTTATTATGAAAAATCAATAGAAGTTCAAAAACAAGAAAATGAATTAAATGAGCAAACTGAATTAATGATTAAAGAGTTGGAGGTTCAAAACATTAAACGACTAATTGACAAATCGTTGGATGAACATGATATTCACACTTTTAACACATTAGTTAAATTATTATAAGAGAAATTTTCTATGAAAATAGGAAATTCTCTTTTTTTGAATAAAATTAAGTATGAAAAACTAAAACAGTCTATGTAAAGGAAAAATAAACTTAGAAGAAGTTAGGATTATTATTTCAACGATTGAGTGCCAATTCGTAAATGAAATAAACTTTGCAGTAAATTCGGTAATCAACCTACCGCTACGGAAATACACTCCGCTTTCCACGAGCGGCTGCCTTAGCCTTCCTTGTGCTACGTCTCACCAAGGCCTATCCTTCCTTAGGAGTCTCCGTGTATTTCCTTCGCTGGGGTGGTTATTTTTAAAACCATACTGTTCAATACCGCTATTATGGTGGTGGTTGATTGAAGCTGGAGGACAGTCGGCTCCTGCGGGAAAAGCACGTGTTTGAAGACTCAGAAGCAGTGGTTTTCTGCTCCAGAAGCAGACCGCTGTGCGGAAGGATGTGCGAACTGCCCGAAGGAGAAAATCAACGGTTCAGTATCTAGGTTGACCGATAAATTATCAACTTATATTGCTCAACAGTTTATGGAAATATCAAGTAAATGTATGTAATTAAAAGCAAAATCCGAACTAATTCCAATGAAATAAATTTGAAATTAGTTTGGATTCAAATTTCTTTGACTACTCGTAATTAATGTTTATTTTATGTCGATTAAAATATCTGCAACTTTTTTGGTTACAAAGCTACTTGCACCTATATCTTCAACACCCTCCATCATCATTGCAATTAGGATATCTTGATCATCTGTCGGATAACCAACGAACCAACCATTTTCACGCCCTTTTGAATCATGGGAAAGTTTCAGTTCAGCAGTGCCGGTCTTTCCTGAGATAGCAACTTTATCATTATTCGCAACTTTTGCAGTTCCGTTCGTTACTACATCTCTTAAATAGTCTTGGATTAATTCAGCATCTTCCTTACTCATTACATTCTCAATCCATACTTCACCCTTTGGATCGTCAACCAAAAAGCAAGGTTTAATCAGATTACCATCATTTAAAAAGGCGGCATACGTAAGTGCCATATGTAAAGAGCTTAATTCGATTTCGCCTTGCCCGTAACTTGTATTTGCCAGTAAAACTTCGTCGTTTAATTTTCCACTGTTGGAAATTTGCGAAACTGAAAATGGATAAGATAGAGGTAATTCTTCACCTATTCCAAATTGTTTTAACCCTTCGATAAATTTATTTTCACCCATTTCAACCGCCTTCATCGCAAAGTATATATTATCTGATTTTAATAGCGCAACTCGAAGATCGACTGGTGTTGAGGTTGTGGAAACACGTTTTACTTTAAAGTTTCCCCAATTGTCTTTTCCCCAAGTTAAACCATTAATTGTTATTCCTTCTTCAGGTTTAATCGTGCCATTGGACAGTCCGATAGCAGCAGTAACGGGCTTAATGACAGAGCCAGGTGCATAAGTTGCTGTAAAACGATTAAGAAATGGTTGGTTTTTGTCTTCCATTAATTGATCCCATCTCTTTTGTGTAATTCCATACGTTAATTCGTTTGGGTCAAATGATGGACTGCTTATTAGTGCAAGAATCTCTCCAGTTTTAGGGTGAATGGCTGCAGCTGTACCGGATTGATCACCGTATGCTTTAAATATTTTTTCTTGAATATTGACGTCAATAGCAACTTGTACATGTTCCCCATGTTGAACTGGCTTTTCAGCTAACAAAATTTCTTCTTTTTGATCGGCATCTTGTTTTTCAATAATAATTTTGACACCGTCTTCTCCACGCAGTGTATCTTCATATAATTGTTCTAATCCACGTTTACCGATGACATCTGTCTCTTTATAGTGCTGCTCAGGGAATTTCTCAATTTCTTCTGCGGTAACTTTATCGACATACCCTGTTAAATGGGCTGCAGCTTTACCAGCGGGATAGGTTCTACCCGTCGTTTCAACAGATGTGACAGCGGGTATTTCGAATAATTTGTCTAGCTTTTCTTCGGCTGTACTTGGAACTACTTTTAAAGGTACAAAATGACTTTCTTCCACCCAGGAAGCACTTAAACTGTCATTGATCGATTCTACAGAAATATTTAATAGATTAGCAATTTGTTCTATTTCTGTTTTTTCGTCTTGGAAATTATTTGGAACAACACCAATTTCATAAGCGATATCATTAATAGCTAGTGGCATTTGATTTCGATCGAGAATCTCTCCACGTTTAGCTGGCTCCGTCTCAATTCTAATTTTACCACCATCTGCTAAATCGGGAAAAATAAAACCTGGATCCCAATCCATATACCATTCTTTTGCGTCTTCATCATCTTCTTTTTCTGCTTGTAAATATAGCGTCATGTCCCTAGTAAATTCAATTGGACCTGCCATACTATTCATTTCTATTTGTAACGTATATGTAGCGGTTCCTTCATTAATAGCTTTTTTTGCAGTATCATCCGATAGTTCGGAATAACTAATTTTCAAATCATCGATTCCTAAATCTTGATAAACTTTTTCATAGCGATCGGTAAATTCTCCAGTAGAATAATTCTCCTGTACTTCCTCAGTAAGCATCTCATACATATTAGTAAATTGTGAATCGTTCCACGCATCAACGTATTCCTTCATTCGGTCATTTGGACTTAAGTTTTCTTTTGAACACCCGAATAAAACGAATAAAAATATCAATGCGGTAATAACAAGCAATTTTCTCATTAAAAGCCCCCCAAAATGGTGATACGTATCAATCTTAAACAAGTATAGCTTTTTATCTTGAAAAAATAAATAGAAAAAATTAAATAAGATTGTTTTGCAAAAAGTGCGTGTTCAAAAAGGAGGATAAAAAGAACCAAGAAGTTCAAGGCGGCGCAGCTCCCGTCAACGGAATGTATAAATTTAGATACATGAGTAGCGGAGAAACAAGCATTCGTGCGAAATTCGCAGTGTCGTTTTTACCGGACTTTTTGAACATCCTCTAAAAAAATATATAGTACAAATTTCCATTTTATCCTTTCCTGCATATGATAATAATAATTTAGGGAAAATTACAGTTAATGCTTGTCGATTTTACATTTTTTGTTTAAGATAATGTAGAATGTAGTAACGTGTTTTTTTCAAGTGGGTTCGGTGTTGAAAAAATCGGATAAGGGTGAATACGTTTATGGATCAAGAAAAACTAAAAAAATTACTTAAAAATTTTATACAAGAAACGGAAAGTCATAATATTACATCAACTGACGAATTACTAGATTTTGTTATAAATGAATTGCAAAAAACGATGCTAGTTGCTTCTAACAGACAGTTATAAGGTTAAAAATTACAATTCAGATGTTATGTCTGTTTCAATATATTTTTTATCTTTTTCTGTCATCACAATCTGATCCTTAGTTAAATTAATCATTTCTTTTTTAAACGTATCGACTTCAAGAACATGTACATAAACAATAAGCTCCACTTTTTCAAGATAATTAATTTCATCAATGATATGAGGAGATTGATGTAACGCATTTTCTACCCGACCCAATAACGGGTATTCGACAGTCAACGAGATCCCTTGCATTAATTCTCCTTTGACTATTCCTGTGTTCTTGATTGTTTCCGAGGTGGTCGAACTATATGCACGTATTAAACCTCCTGCTCCAAGTTTGATTCCGCCAAAGTATCTTGTCACAACGATGGCAGTGTTTTTTAGGTTTAGACGTTTTAACACTTCCAACATCGGAATCCCGGCGGTGCCACTTGGTTCCCCATCGTCATTTGCTTTTTGAATTTGGTCATGCTCTCCAATAATATAAGCTGAACAGTTATGAGTAGCGTTATAATGTTGCTTTTTTATTTTCTGAATAAATTCATTCGCATCTTCTTCATTATTTACACGTTCGACATATCCAATAAATCTTGATTTTTGAATAATTTTTTCGTGAGAACCTGCTTGTTTTACGGTATAATATTTATCTAACATAGACTTATTCCTCCGTTGCTTCATGCTTTCTTAATTATAACATAGGTCGGTGAAAGTGATGGTTTTAGAAAAGAATCTAAACAATAAAACATTAGATGCGATTATTGACGAGATGACGAATGCTGTAAAAAAAAGTAAAGATGAAATTTTTCATATTAGTGAAGGAGCAATGGAAGAATACGATCAATTACTATCTGAACTAGAAAAGACGAAAGCATTAGTTAAAGAATATATTGCAAAAGGCGATCAATTAGAAAAAGATGTTAGAAAATCTCGTCAAAAACTTTCTCTCGTTAGTCGTGAATTTAATCGTTATTCAGAAAGTGACATTCGTCATGTCTATGAAAAAACACATTCTTTACAAATAAAACTCGCTATAATGCGAAGAGAAGAAAAGTCGTTACGAGAGAAACGTGATGATCTCGAAAGAAGAATCATGCGTCTTCGTCGAACGATTGAACATGCGAATAATTTGGGACGGAAGGTATCTGTTGTTCTTGCCTATTTACTTGACGATTTTACTCAGGTGAATGAAGTGTTAAAAACTGTGAAAGAAAAACAACAGTTTGGACTTAAAATTATTGAGGCGCAAGAAATAGAACGAAAAAGACTTTCAAGAGAAATTCATGATGGACCCGCCCAAATGCTCGCTAACATTTTAATTCGTTCTGAAATTGTTGATCTTGCATTTAGAGAAGGTAATGTCGATCATGCGCTTGATGAAGTAAAAAGTATCAGGGAAAACATTCGCTCTTCCTTACATGAAGTTAGACGGATTATCTATGATCTTAGACCGATGGCATTAGATGATCTAGGGCTCTTTCCGACGATTAGGAAACACGTAAAGACAATGTCAGAGTATAGTGGAATTCCAATTGAACTTGTACTTTTAGGAGACGAAAGAAGATTAGATTCAAATTATGAAGTTGCTATTTTTAGATTAGTACAAGAAGCCCTTCAAAACGCAATTAATCATGCAGAAGCAAATACGATAAATGTCATTATCGAGTCATTAAATGATCAAATTACTGTTGTCATTAAAGATGATGGGATCGGTTTTGATGGATGTATAGAAGATTCTAAAAAGAATTCATTTGGGTTAATTGGAATGCGGGAGCGAGTAGAGATTCTTGAAGGAGAATTAGTTATAAACTCCAAAATCGGAGAAGGTACAGTTGTTAAAATAAAAGTACCATATAACAGCGATAACAGCGAAGAAAATACTAATTGAAAAAGTTATGTTATAATTTACTATAATTTGATGCATTTTGATTTTTAAACATATACAATAAAGAAAAACTACGGAGGAGAATAGATGAATGGTAACTAAAGAAGTCATTACAATCGCATTAATAGATGACCATAAATTATTTCGAGAGGGTGTTAAAAGAATACTAAGTTTTGAACCATCATTCGATGTGGTCGCCGAAGCAGACGATGGTCTAGAGGCAAAAGATATTGTTAAAGAATATCAGCCAGATATTGTATTAATGGATATCAATATGCCTGAAATGAACGGGATCGAAGCAACAAAAGAACTTTTACAAAGTAATCCAGAGTTAAAGATTATTATTCTATCAATTCATGAAGATGAAAGTTATGTTTCGCATGCACTGCAAACAGGGGCTCAAGGATATTTGTTAAAAGAAATGGACACGGAATCTTTAATGGAAGCTATAAAAGTAGTTTATGATGGTGGCTCTTATTTACACCCAAAAGTAACTCATAATCTAGTTCAGGAATATCGGAAACTAGTGAAAACAAATGAAACAAACACAAATATGAATGAAATTGAGTTTAGAAAACCACTCCATTTATTGACAAAGAGAGAGTGCCAAGTGTTGCAGCTGCTTTCAGAAGGACAAAGTAACCGTAAAATTGCCGAAACACTTGTAATCAGTGAAAAAACAGTTAAAAACCACGTGAGTAATATTTTGCAGAAAATGAACGTAAATGATCGGACACAAGCCGTTGTAACGGCAATTCGCAAAGGATGGGTTGAAGTGTTTTAATAGATACGTGAATAGGGGGATAAAAACTTGAAAATAGCTATCGTTACAGATAGTACAGCATACATACCAGAAGATTTACTTAAAAAATATAATATACGCACTATTCCTTTAAGTGTTATTTTTGGAGAAGAATCTTTTCGGGAAAGTATTGACATATCTACAGAAGAATTTTATAAAAAAGTAAAAGAATCAAAAGATTTGCCGTCAACGTCGCAACCTGCAATCGGTTCATTTCTTGAATTGTTTGAGAACCTGGCTAAAACACATGATGCAATAATATCAATTCATTTATCAAAAAGATTTAGTGGTACATACGAAGCGGCTAAAAGTGCCGGTAACATGGTCGATGGCATCGAAGTGTATCCATATGATTCTGAATTAAGTGCAATGCCTCAAGGTTTTTATGCAATTGCAGCTGCAGAAATGGTTCAAGACGGAAAATCAGTAGAAGAAATTATTACACAATTAGATGATATGAAAAACAGGACAAGAGCCTATTTTATGGTTGATGATCTCGGCCATTTACAAAGAGGTGGAAGACTGAACAGCGCACAAGCGATATTAGGATCATTATTAAATATTAAACCAATTTTACATATTGTTGACGGTTTAATCGTGCCATTTGAAAAAATTAGAACTAGAAGTAAAGCACTTAACCGAATTATGAAAATGCTTGAAGAAGATGCTAAAACAAAGAAAATTGTTCGTGTCGTATTTATCCATGCGAATAATGAGTCGGCGGCAATAAAATTGCGCGATGAATTTGCCGCAAATCATCCTGAAGTTGAATCTATCATTAGTTATTTTGGACCTGTTATAGGAACTCATTTAGGTGAAGGATCCATCGGTGTATCCTGGTACACGGAATGAGGTGTACTTCATCTTGATTACGATTTTGAAACTAGCATTCAAAAAGATTTTTGTCAAAATGAAAAAGGATCAAGGGGGGCTATTAAAGGGCTTCCCTGTCGCTTTTGATTCAGCAAAAAATACTTCTCTTCATCCAGACTTTTTGAACGAACTGTCAAGAAAATTTGCTGGTAAACTGTTAACTCGTCATGAGATTTTGATTAATGACCAGATGTTTCAACACCTACTTTCAGAAACTCTCTTTCAGCCCATTCCATCCATTCAAAAATCGATTCTTTCTTCACCAACTTGCAATAGATGTAATAATACAAAAAAATCCTTGTTTGCCTTAATTCCATGTACTAAATGCAATGAATTCCATTACTATTGTCGAAAGTGTATTATGATGGGAAGGGTCATGGAATGTGAACCTTTATACTTTTGGACGGGACGCTCTTACCCTTGGCCGAAGCTTATAAATCCATGCAGCTGGACAGGGACATTGACTAAGGCACAAGAAAACGCTGCCGAAAAAATTGTTGATGCCATTTCAGAAGGGAAAGAATTACTTATTTGGGCTGTTACTGGAGCAGGTAAAACAGAAATGCTTTTTCCAGGTATAACAAAAGCATTGGAACAAGGGAAACGTGTCTGTATCGCTACCCCAAGAGCCGATGTGGTACGTGAACTACTTCCTCGGTTGCAACAGGCATTTTCATCGGTACAAATTCAAGGATTATTTAGTGGCAGCCGCGACAATGATGGTACTGCCCAATTAATTATTTCGACAACCCATCAACTCTATCGATACCGTCGTGCTTTTGATGTATTAATCATTGATGAAATTGATGCATTTCCATACCACCATGATGCTTCTCTACAATTTGCAGCTGATCGAGCAAAAAAAGAAAACGCTGCACTTATTTATTTAACCGCAACCCCACGAGACCGACAACAAGACCTAATTGCTTCCCAAAAATTAAACCATGTTTTTGTTCCAATTCGTTTCCACGGTCATTCTTTACCAATTCCTACAATGATTCACTGTACTTCCGGAACAAAAACACTCCCTCCACAGTTTTTATCGTGGATAAAAAATAGGATAAAAAGAGAGAGACAATTATTGGTTTTCGTACCAACAATTAAATTGGCAAATGACTTGAAAAAATCAATAGCTAAACTTTTATTTGCCGAGAATTTAATTTTTCGCCATTCTGAAATTGAACATGTTCATGCAGAAGATAAAAACCGTGAAGAAAAAATTTTAAATTTTAGAAACAAGAAAATATACACTTTAATTACAACGACTATTTTAGAAAGAGGCGTGACATTTCCCTCTGTTGATGTTGCTGTTTTATATGCCGGGCATCAAGTTTTTGATGAAGCAGCTTTGGTTCAAATTTCTGGACGTGCTGGCAGAAGTCCACAAGATCCTACGGGAGAAGTTATATTTTTTCATGATGGTCAGACGAACGCAATGGTACGTGCAGTTAAAGCAATAAAACAGATGAATAAGCGGGCGGAAATTTTTAAGAAGAAAAAAGGAGAAAGCAGATAATGTACTGTCTCTGGTGTGATGAGGAATTAATTGTTCATGTAAATTGGCTAAACTTATTTCAACCTGAAAGTCGGATGAACGTATGTGATCAATGTAAAAAAAATTTTATTAAAATCGAAGGAAAGGTCTGTGTAAAATGTGGACGGCCTTTTGAAAGGTTGAAATGTCACGACTGCATTAGGTGGGACGAATTTTATGATGGGGATGACCCGCTATTAAAAAATGTTTCCCTCTATATGTATAATGAATTTATGAAAGAAGTAATTACAAGATGGAAATATCGAGGAGATTATATTATTGGAGAGCTCTTCCGATTGGCTTTTCTTGCTAAGTTTAAAGAACAATACCTTTCTTTGCTGAAAGATGTTGTTGTCGTTCCTATACCGGTTAGCCGTGCACGTGCAATGAAAAGAGGCTTTAATCAAGCAAATATGTTAGCTTCGTTTTTATCTTCAACGGTGAAGGATGTTTTAGTACAAAAACATTTAGAAAAACAATCGAAAAAAACACGAATTGAAAGAATGACGACAATAAATCCATTTTCAATAACTGAACCAATTAACAAATCTGTCGTATTGGTCGATGATATATATACAACAGGAAGAACTCTGCGTCATGCTGCATCCTTATTAAAAAACAATGGTTGTCCTGAAGTTTATGCGTATACATTGATCCGTAGTTAAAAACAAAAAATAGATTATGCTATAATATATACAATTAAAATAGATAAACGGGTGATTTTCATGAGTGAACTTGGAAACTGTGTGTTTCATTTTACTTGAAAATAGAGAAGATAACGATCGTGAGAAAACACTCCAACACATCGATCACAAAAAGAGCGTAATCGTTCCTACTATTAAATCCGTACGGGTCAATAAAAACAACCGATGGTATGTAAGTGGATCGAAAGCACTAGAAAAAGTCCTTATAGGGCTTTTTTCTTTTAAGACTAGTTATAAAGAAGTATTAAAATAGGGAAAAACTCACTTGATATGTAATCGCTTACATGTTAAAGTATCTTTTAAACCTAAAATGGTAAAAAGTATTTATTCAATTATTAGGTCATAAATATCTCATTTTCTTATCAATCTAATACTGTAGAGCCATTGCTTATTAAGTCATTTGCATATTCAAAAGACCATCTTAAAGAGGTTGTTCAAAAAAGTCCGGTAAAAATGACACATCGAATTTCTTCGTTGGCTTGTTTCTTCGCTCCTTGAAAAAGGAAAGCACTTTTTCTGCGTGCTAGATCTTTGCTCATGTATCTAAATGCATACATTCCGCTGACGGGAACTACGCCGACTCGAACTTCTCGGTCCTTTTTATCCCCTTTTGAACACGCACTTAAATAGACCAACTTTTTAAGCAAGTAAAATACTTCGTTAACTAGCATTTTTATAAGTAGAATGCTAGCTATCTATAAAAATGATTATATGAGGAGGATTTACATGCAAAAAGTTAAAAACCGTTGGTTAATTGCTGCTTCGGCGGTAGGTATCCATATTTCCATTGGCTCGGCTTATGCTTGGAGTGTATTTACGAATCCGATGGTGGAAAGGTACGGATGGGATACAACGCAAATCTCACTTGCTTTTAGTATTGCGATTTTCTTTTTAGGAACATCTGCGGCATTTATGGGTCGTTTTGTAGAAAAGCATGGACCACGGAAGTCCGGGATGCTTTCGGCTATCCTGTTCGGTGTTGGGGTTGCAGGATCAGGTTTGGCTACTGCAATTGAATCATTACCATTATTATATATTTTTTACGGGGTGATTGGTGGTACTGGTCTTGGAATTGGTTATATTGCACCTGTCTCTACACTAGTTAAGTGGTTCCCTGACCGTCGTGGCCTTGCTACAGGATTAGCGATTATGGGATTCGGCTTTGCAGCACTCATAAGTGGTCCCGCTGCTGCATTCCTAATTGAAGTGGTTGGGATTTCTAGTACGTTTTACATATTGGGGGCAATTTATTTTATCGTTATGACACTGTCCTCCCAATATTTATCACCACCTCCAAAAGGGTGGGCGCCTAAAGGATTTATTGAGAGTAAAGAAAATGGTTCGAGTAAAATAAAGGAAGATCTGTCTCAACTTACTGCTAATGAAGCGGTTAAGACACGACGATTTTGGATGTTATGGCTTATGTTATTTATTAATATTACGTGCGGAATTGCGATATTAGCAGTTGCCTCACCTATGGCTCAGGAAATTACGGGAATGACTGCGCTCGCTGCAGCAACAATGGTTGGGCTTCTTGGCTTGTTTAATGGTGCAGGTAGACTTGGATGGGCTGCACTATCTGATTATATTGGTCGACCGAATGTGTATACAACCTTTTTTGTCATTCAAGTTATTGCATTTTTCGCACTTCCTTTTGCAACAAATCCGATTATTTTTCAGATTTTATTATTTTCTATTTTGACTTGTTATGGAGGCGGATTTGCTTCTGTTCCTGCATATATAGGTGATTTATTCGGTACCAAACAGTTAGGTGCAATCCATGGTTATATCTTGACAGCTTGGGCGATGGCAGGAGTAGTTGGACCAATTCTATTAGCTCGAATTTATGATCTTACAAATAGTTATAATATGACAATGATGATTTTTGGTGTAATGTTTGTAGTTGCATTATGCATCTCAATTTGGATAAGGGTGGATATTAAAAGATTACAATCGGAACAGCTCAATCGTCGATCAAGAGCATCTCACATTGCTTCAAAGGCTTAAATCCAGAATATACGAAGCGAAGGAACTCTAACTATTGATTTCTCCGCAAGTTAAAATTTTTATTTGAGGATAAAATAGCGGATTGGAAAGGAGACTTATCAACATTAGAATTCCAAAAAATTAGGAAACAGAAAGAAATCTATTTTAAAAGTTGTTTACAAAAAGAATGATAGTTTTTTAGAAGGTAATTTGCTGTTATTTTGAATGACAGAAGATTAATTACAAATTATCCGAACGAGAAAGCCCATGCAGAGCTAGCTCGTCCTTAGATACGGGATGATAGTGATCGCTTTTGCTATCTAAATTGTCTAAAAATATGCTACACTTGGCTTAAAGACAAGCAAAAGTCTCTAAAACATTCTGGTTCATTGAAAACTGGTTATTGTATAAGGTTCGCTAGCCTAATCATGCTATCGGTAAAACAATATGTGTCGTCAAGCAAAAGACGTTAAAACAGATAGAACGAAAAGTTGTACACTATGGTAACATTAGTGTAGCATATCTGCTATATGCACTGGATATGGAGGATCCCAACCTTGAAGGCTGTTCAAAACAGAAATGGATTAAAGAACGATTAGTCATTCAAGAATCCCGCTGGCGATAACCAGCTTGCCCGGTTAACGGGTGGGAGTCTCAAGATCATAACACATGAAGTAAATAGAATAGTGGCAATGGGATCAGGTAAGTTTTTTATTTCGTCACTTCCCTTATAGAGGATGTTCAAAAAGTCCGGTAAAAATGACACTACGAATTTCGCACGAATGCTTGTTTTCTCCGCTACTCATGTATCTAAATGCATACATTCCGCTGACGGGAACTGCGCGACTCGAACTTCTTGGTCCTTTTTATCCTCCATTTTGAACACGCACTTATACAGCGTTGGGGAGTGACGTTTTTAAAAAATATGATAATTGTAGAATAGTTAGCGAATAATCTTCCTATCAAGATTTTTCATTTACATATCTTTTGCAACTTATGAGGAACATGGTATGTTATAGGAGAGGTAATAACCTTTATTGTGCTTTTTCGTTAACAATTTATTTAGTTTAAAAAGGAAATAAAAGTGGAAAAGTAGTATAATAAGGTTTACAAAGAAAAAAGGAGGACACTTATATGAATTACAACATTCGTGGTGAGAATATTGAGGTGACCCAGCCAATACGAGAGTATGTGGAAAAAAAGATTGGTAAGCTGAATAAATATTTTGATACACCGCCGACTTCTGATGTGCATGTTAACCTAAGTGTCTATAATGATAAACAACAAATTGAAGTAACTATCCCGATGACAGATTTATTATTACGGGCAGAAGAGCAACATGCTGATTTATATGCGGCTATTGATTTAGTTGTTGATAAATTAGAGAGACAAATCAGAAAGTATAAAACAAAAGTAAACCGAAAGTTCCGTCAAAAAGGTTCTCCAAAACATATTTTTGCGGAATTGGAAAAAGAATCACTAGAAGAAACTGAAACAGATGAGATTGAAATTGTACGTACAAAACGCTTTAACTTAAAGCCAATGGATTCTGAGGAAGCTATTTTACAGATGGATATGTTAGGACATGCATTTTTCGTCTTTACGAATGCAGAAACTGACGACACAAATGTCGTTTATAAACGAAAAGATGGTAAATATGGTTTAATAGAACCTGCGAACTAATAAAAGGCAGCCGATTAAGGCTTTTGACATAAGAAAACATGAAGAAACCTTATAAAACCAGTGATTTTAGGCAGTGTTCAAGTGGAAATTGTACAAAATTCAAAGTTTCTAACAGATAGACGTTCAAATTGAGCGTCTATTTTTTACTTTAATTTATGGAAATAGACTTTCTTAAAGAGGATGTTCAAAAAGTCCGGTAAAAATGACACTGCGATAGGGGATCTTCCGTTAAAACCGGTCCACGTCCTGTGGGCAAGGCAGAAGTTGTGGAAGCTCGTTGACTTGTTTCTCCGCTCCTTGAAAAAGGAAAGCACTTTTTCTACGTGCTAGAGGCGAGGCGTTTTCTTGGAAAAGAAGATCACTTATCCTGCGTGCCAGATCTTTGCTCACGTATCTATATGCATACATACCACTGCTCGAAACCGCGCCGCCTCGAATTTCTTGATCCTGTTTATCCTCCTTTTTATCCGAAAATGGACATCCGCTCTAATTTTGGCGCCAAAAAGCACCCCTTCCCAAAAAGTAATTACTTTTTGGAAATTATTCTTATTAAAACCAATGTTTTTTACTGCCCCTTTCTTATTTGTTAGGACTTGTTTCAGCCCTCGAGACTACTCGTGTCTATCGTAAGTAAAATTCACTAAGGTGCTCGCTATGCGTCCTCCTAAAACGTGAAGAGGTTGTATGTAACCGTACTTCGTGATAGAGGTGATCTTTATAAATCTGTATGATCACTGTCTCTGAGATATCATGATTAACAGAGTAGCACAAAATTAAACCGCATGCCCCAATTTCCATACATTGCGTGGTGTCTGTAAAGACATGGGAGTTGTGAACAAGCACAAATAGATACTTATGCGCAAGGGTTTGAAAAAATACGTTAGGTGATTATCGCTGAATTATCGGTGAAATCGCTGAATTTTAGACCAAATACACTATATAAATAGCTTGTGGAAATTAATTTGTCGAGGGTGTATGTAGAAATTTGTCGGAGGATATCCGATATTTTAAACTTATTTTTAAAATAGAGAGAAAAATGAGAAATAGACCATATATTTACCATAAAATTAAATATTTTCTATAATAGAATTTTGTTTTTAAAATCAAAATTTAAAATTAGCAATTCGATTCAAGTATTTTCCTATGGTATAAATAGAGCATAAGGATTTCTAGAATTAATTTTTTGGGGGGTGCAAGGGATTACTTTTGATGACTTAGTAAAAAAAGTTAAGCAACAAGAAGATACAGTCGTACAGTTAGTTAGAATTGTTGCAGCTACAAATCATCGCATTGCTGAACTGCAAGTAAAACATGAAAATTTAGAGAAGACATCCCTTTCCAAATAAAAATATGCCCTCCAAATTCCCTCGCAGTATGACTCCAAATTAAAAAAGAGTTAGCATTCTCCATGCAACTCTTTTTTAATTTGCCTTATCATCGTAATCGCATAAATGGTTATCTAGTTGTCATCCTTATTTAAATAATGGTATCATATAATAATGGACGCGGTATGTATAAGATAACAATTGAGGAGCGTTTTAGATGGTAAAATTATTAAAGAAAATATTCGGCGATGGGAATCAACGACAATTAAATAGAATACAAAAAACAGCTGATCAAATAGAAGCCTTAGAAGAAAAATTTGAAGCATATTCAGATACAGATTTACAAGGGATGACGGAAGAATTTAAGGAAAGATATCGAAACGGTGAAAGTTTGGATGATATGCTTGTAGAAGCATTTGCAGTTGTAAGAGAAGGAGCAAAACGAGCACTGGATATGCGACCTTTTCCTGTACAGCTGATTGGGGCTACTGTTTTGCACGAAGGAAATATTGCCGAGATGAAAACAGGGGAAGGGAAAACATTATCCTCCACTATGCCGGCCTATTTAAATGCGATCACCGGAAAAGGTGTACACATAATTACAGTAAACGAATATTTAGCTGATCGTGATGCTAATGAGATGGGGAAATTATTTGAATTTCTCGGTCTTACAGTTGGTTTAAATATAAGTGGAATGACAAAAGACGAGAAAAAAGAAGCGTATGAATGTGACATTACTTATGGAACTAATAATGAATTTGGTTTCGATTATTTACGTGACAACATGGTTCTTTATAAAGAACAAATGGTACAACGTGAATTAAATTATGCAATCATTGACGAGGTTGACTCCATATTAATTGATGAGGCGAGAACTCCGCTTATCATATCAGGAAGTGCACAAAAGTCAGTCAATTTATATCAACAGGCAAACTCATTTGTAACAACATTAAATAAAGAAACCGATTATACGTATGATGAAAAAACGAAAGGCGTTCAGTTAACAGAAGAAGGAATCAATAAGGCTGAAAAATACTTTAACATTGAAAATCTGTTTGATTTAAATAATGTATCCTTAACTCATCATATTAATCAAGCTTTAAAAGCTCATGTGTCGATGCATCGAGATACGGATTATGTCATTGAAGATGAGGAAGTCGTTATTGTTGACCAGTTTACAGGTCGCCTTATGAAAGGTCGCCGATATAGTGATGGACTACATCAGGCAATTGAAGCAAAAGAAAGACTTCAAATCCAAAATGAAAGTATGACATTAGCTTCGATTACTTTCCAGAACTATTTTAGAATGTACAATAAACTAGCGGGAATGACTGGTACAGCTAAAACGGAAGAAGAAGAGTTCAGAAATATTTATAATATGGACGTCATAGCGATCCCGACGAATAAAGAAGTTATTCGAGATGATCGTGCTGATATGATTTATAAAACAATGGACGGAAAATTCCGTGCTGTTGTAGAGGAAATTAAGAAACGGCATGAATCGGGGCAACCGGTCTTAGTTGGTACTGTGGCAGTTGAAACTTCTGAACTTATTTCCGATTTGTTAAAGAAAGCAAAAGTGAAACATGATGTGTTAAACGCGAAAAACCATTATCGTGAAGCGGAAATTATTGAACATGCTGGTCAAAAAGGGGCAGTAACCATCGCAACGAACATGGCTGGACGTGGAACAGATATTAAACTTGGTGAAGGTGTTAGAGAGTTAGGCGGACTTGCAGTAATCGGTACAGAACGACATGAATCACGTCGAATTGATAATCAGCTTCGTGGACGTGCTGGACGTCAAGGTGATCCAGGAATGTCACAATTTTATCTATCAATGGAAGATGAATTAATGCGTCGTTTTGGTTCAGACAACCTTAAAAATATGATGGAAAGACTCGGGATGGATGACAGTCAACCAATTGAAAGTAAGATGGTTTCACGAGCGGTTGAATCTGCACAAAAACGAGTAGAAGGAAACAACTTTGATGCCCGTAAAACAGTGCTTTCATATGATGATGTGTTACGAGAGCAGCGTGAAATTATTTATAAACAACGTCTTGAAGTAATTGATTCAGATGATAACGTAAGAGAAATTATTGAACAAATGATTGAATCAACTGTCGAACGCATTATTTCTACCCATACGCAAGACGAAGATGAAGATAAATGGGATTATCAAGCAATTATTGAATATGCACATGGAAATTTACTAGAGACAGAAGATATATCTGTTGATGACATTAAGGATAAAGACCCTACTGAAATAAAAGAACTAATGATGGAGCTTATTCGCAAACGTTATGATGAAAAAGAAGAAGAATTAACACCTGAACAGATGCGTGAATTTGAGAAAGTTATCCTTTTGCGTACGGTTGATACGAAATGGATGGATCATATTGATCAAATGGATCAATTACGTCAAGGAATTCATTTACGAGCATATGCACAGAACGATCCGCTCAGAGAATATCAACTAGAAGGATTTAATATGTTTGAAGTGATGATTGAAAGTATTGAGGAAGAAACAGCTAAGTATATAATGAAATCACAAATCCGCAACAATCTACAGCGTGAGTCAGTAGTCCAAAACACACAAGCTGTTTCTGGTGGTGGTCAAGAAGAAGGCAAGAAAGCACGAAAACCATATATTAGAAAAGAAACTGTTGGTCGAAATGAACCTTGTCCATGTGGAAGTGGTAAAAAATATAAACATTGTCACGGACGTTAAAGTCCAAATAATGTGTAGTTGTCTCAAAATCGTTGAATAAGGCAACACCCTCAAAAAGGGAGCCATTCAACGATTTTCCTATATAAATTATAAAAAACAATAGAGGTGGAAAGCTAATGGATATTACAGAAGCCAAACAAGAATTAGATAAAATGCAACAACGAATTATAGAATTTAGGGGGTCTCTTTGACCTTGATCATAAAAAAGAGCAGATAAAACTGTTCGAAAAAAAAATGGCTGAACCAAACTTTTGGGATGATCATAATGCAGCGCAAAAGGTAATTGATGAGTCAAATTGGTTAAAAAGTAAGGTGGATCAATTTGAAGCTTTGGCTGAAAGTTTTGATGATGCGGAAGTGATGTACGAATTAGTGAAAGAAGAAAATGATCAAGAACTCTTACAAGAATTATTGGATGCTGTTTTAGCATTGAAAGATAAGGTAAAAGATTTTGAAATAGAGATGCTTTTAAGTGAACCACATGATAAAAATAATGCAATCTTGGAGCTGCATCCTGGGGCGGGTGGTACAGAATCTCAAGACTGGGCTAGTATTTTACTTCGAATGTATCAGCGCTGGGCTGAAAGTAGAAACTTTAAAGTGGAAACATTAAACTATCTAGCAGGCGATGAGGCTGGCGTAAAAAGCGTTACATTACTTATCAAAGGTCATAATGCGTATGGATATTTAAAAGCCGAAAAAGGAGTACATCGTTTAGTTAGAATTTCACCATTCGACTCTTCAGGCAGAAGGCACACTTCATTCGTTTCATGTGATGTGTCACCTGAACTTGATGATGATGTAGAAATTGAAATAAATAGTGATGATTTGAAAATTGATACGTATCGATCCAGTGGTGCCGGTGGTCAGCATGTAAATACATCCGATTCTGCGGTTAGAATTACACATATTCCAACAAATACCATTGTAACGTGCCAATCAGAAAGATCACAAATTAAGAACCGTGAACATGCAATGAAAATGTTAAAATCTAAATTATATCAACTGGAAATAGAAAAGAAGGAACAAGAATTAGCGGAGATTCGAGGCGAACAAAAAGAGATTGGTTGGGGAAGCCAAATTAGGTCGTATATATTCCATCCTTATTCTATGGTTAAAGACCATCGTACAAATTTAGACGTTGGAAATGTACAAAGTGTTGTAGATGGAAATATCGATGAATTTATTGATGCCTATTTACGTTCTCAGATTAAATAATTTATGAGGATGTTCAAAAAGTCCGGTAAAAATGACACTACGAATTTCGCACGAATGCTTGCTTTTCCGCTCCTTGAAAAAGGA
>NZ_JAXHDD010000041.1:0-36620 GCF_037072025.1 Pseudogracilibacillus sp. SO30301A
TCTTCGAAGAATAGGCTCATCTTTGGATAAATCGGCACATTCTTCGAAGAATAGGCACATCTTCGGATAAAACGGCACATTCTTCGAAGAATAGGCTCATCTTTGGATAAATCGGCACATTCTTTGAAGATTTGGCTCATCTTCGGATAAAACGGCACATTCTTCAAAGGAATAGGCACATCCTTTGCGTGGTTAAATCCTGAATTAGCTGGTTAACCGCCATCTTCGTGGTTAATTCTGAATTTGCGTGGTTAAATAGCGTTCAACGTGGTTAAATCCTGAATTAGCTGGTTAACCGCCGGCTTCGTGGTTAAATCTCGAATTGCGTGGTTAAATAGCGTTCAACGTGGTTAAATCGTGAATTAGCTGGTTAATCGCCGACTGACCTGTGTGTTTATTTCAAGAATCTTGTGGTAAATGTTGAACCATAGTGTTTAAATCTAAAGCTTGTTGAATCATCCAAAATAAAAAACTGTCTTTTTGCGAAAAGACAGTTTTTCTCTCTTACTCCATATCTACTTTTATGGTCCAATTAAACGGATCTTCCACTTTTCCGTACTGAATACCTGTTAAAGTATCATACAATTTTCTAGCAATTTTTCCGGTTTTGCCATCATTAATGGTGTAATCTTTTTCTTCCCACGTCAGCTGACCAATCGGAGAAATGACAGCTGCGGTACCTGTTCCAAATGCTTCTTCTAATGTCCCGTTTTCATGTGCTTCAGCAATTTCCCTCATCGCAATTCTTCTTTCAACAATTGGAATATCCCAAGACTTTAGTAATTGAATGACAGAATCACGAGTTACCCCATCTAAAATACTACCATTTAATTTAGGAGTAATAATTTCTCCATTAATTTTGAAGAAAACGTTCATGCTTCCGACTTCTTCAATGTATTTTTTCTCTACACCGTCAAGCCATAAAACTTGTGCAAATCCATCTTTTTCAACAATTTCTTGAGCCATTAAGCTTGCAGCATAGTTTCCGGCAGTTTTAGCTTCGCCTGTTCCACCTAATACAGCACGCACATATTTATTTTCCACTGCGATTTTTACTGGATTAATTCCTTCTTTATAATAAGCACCAACTGGAGATAAGATGATCATAAATTTATATTGTTTGGAAGGAGCAACACCTAGATACGGTTCTGTAGCTATGATGAAAGGACGGATATATAATGAGGTCCCTTCTTCAGTCGGAATCCAGTCTTTTTCAATTGTTAGTAGCTTTTTTAAAGCTTCTAGTGCTAACTCTTCATCGATGTGTGGAATACATAGTCTGTCGTTTGAGTGATTCAGTCGTGTAAAGTTTTTCTCCGGTCGAAATAATTGAACATCGCCATTTGCTGTAACATAAGCTTTTAATCCTTCAAAAACGGTTTGCCCATAATGAAAAGTGATCGCAGCTGGGTTAAGTGTCAAATTTTGATAAGGTACGATTTGTGGATCATGCCAGCCTTTTTCTTCTGTATAATCCATGCTAAACATATGGTCAGTAAACACACGACCGAATTCTAAGTTTTTCCAATCTGGTTTTGGCTTGTGATTTTTTGTATATTCCACATTGATAGTCTGTACTTTCATAGTTCTATCTCCCTTAAGTGATAATATGAACGAAATTACTTCTATTATAACGTATATCGAAATAAATTTGTTTATTAGTTATATAAAACTTAGAAATATTCGTTCAAAATATTGAATGAAAATAAAATTACTGCTATTTGAAACTTATATGAATTATTTAGTTTAAATACATTGTTGCGTAACACGAAAACCAATAATGAATATGTTAAACTAATTCATGTAGGAGGTCTATAAAATGAAATTGACAGACTTAAAAACGATGGATGAAAGATTGGATTTACTAGATCAAACAGCAGCGAACTTTTTAGATCGTGCAAGAAAATATGACGAAGCAGGCTCTTTTCCATTTGAAAATTTTGCAGAGCTTAAAAAAATCAATTATTCTGCACTCGCAGTACCGAAAGAATATGGTGGGTTAGGGATCTCTTTATATGAAATGTTAAAAATGCAGGAGACGATTGCACAATATGATGGATCAACAGCGCTATCGATCGGTTGGCATATGGGTATCACAAAACATACTGGTGAAACAAATGCTTGGGATCGTGCAACGTACGAAGCTTTTGCAAAAGATGTCTTGGAGAAAGGTACATTATTAAATAATGCTGCGACAGAACCTGCAACAGGAAGCCCGACTCGAGGAGGAAGACCGGAAACGGTTGCGAAAGAAATAGAAAACGGTTGGATTATTAATGGACGAAAGTCATTTACTACACTTGCTCCAATTTTAGACTATATTTCGGTAAGTGCATCGATTGATGGAACGGATAAGGTAGGTAGTTTTCTCGTCCGGCGTGAGCTAGAAGGTGTTGAGGTGGAAGAAACATGGGATTCGATCGCAATGAAAGCAACAGGAAGCCATGATTTAGTCCTTAACGATGTGAAACTAAACAAGCAAGATTTGTTAATGTATATTACACCTGGAGATAAAGCGGCGCAAGGTTGGCTACTTCATATCCCGGCATGTTATCTAGGGATTGCAAAAGCTGCCCAAAAATATGCGATTGATTTTGCAACTTCTTATTCCCCATCGAGCATTAAAGGAACGATTTCTGAAATACCAGCAGTTAGACAGAAAATTGGTGAGATGGAACTTCGCGTATTAGAGTCAAGTACATTTTTATATTCAATCGCTAAAAAATGGGATAAAGGTGATGAAGAAACTAGAAATGCAATGAAAGCAGAGCTTGGTGCAGTAAAATTATCTGTTGTTAATAAAGCATTAGAAATTGTCGATCTTGCTATGCGTATTGTTGGCGCAAGAAGTTTATCTGCTAAATGTCCGCTTCAACGCTATTATCGGGATGTAAGAGCTGGTTTGCATAATCCACCAATGGACGATATGACAATTATGGGGCTTGCTGGTTCGTCTATTCAAAAACATACTTGACATTTTTTCCTAATAGGATAATTTAAATATAAGAGGATGTTCAAAAAGTCCGGTAAAAATGACAGTGCGAATTTCTTTGTTGGCTTGTTTCTCCGCTCCTTGAAAAAGGAAAGCACTTTTTCTGCGTGCAGGAACGTTTCCTTGGAAAAGAAGAACACTTTTCCTGCGTGCCAGATCTTTGCTCATGTATCTAAATGTAGCAGGGCTCTTCCGTTAAAACCGCCCATGTCCTGTGGGCAACACGGAAGTCATCACATCCTGTGAAAGTCCGCTGCTCGAAACTGCGCCGCTTCGAACTTCTTGGTCTTTTTATCCTCCTTTTTGAACATGCACTATAAGTGAAATTTTAGGAGGGCTTGTATGCAAATGTTTGAGCAATCTGATGCGATTAAACGGCTTCCAGAACAGTTTTTTGCTAGACTTGGAAAGAGAGTACAAGAATTAGTGAACAAAGGGTATGATGTGATTAATTTAGGTCAAGGTAATCCCGATTTACCGACTGCTGATCATATTGTAAAAGCCCTTCAAAAAGCAGGGGAAAACCCAATAAACCATAAATATTCTCCATTTCAAGGGTTTCCGTATTTTAGAAAAGCAGTTGCGGATTTTTATAAACGGGAATATAATGTAGATCTTGATCCAAATGAGGAAGTCGCATTAATGTTTGGTTCCAAAATTGGTCTATTCGAAGTGAGCCAATGTTTACTGAATCCAGGAGACGTAACATTATTACCAAATCCCGGTTATCCAGATTATTTATCTGGTGTCGCATTAGCAAATGCCAAACATGAATTCATGCCACTTTTAGCTGAGAATGGATTTTTACCAAATTATAGCGAAATTTCTGAGGAAGTTTTAGAAGAAGCGAAATTGATGTTTTTAAATTATCCGAATAACCCTACGGCAGGAGTTGCGACACGAGAATTTTTTGATGAAACGGTAGCGGTTGCAAAAAAGCATAATATTTGCGTCGTTCATGATTTTGCCTATGGGGCGATTGGTTTTGATGGAGTCAAACAACCTAGTTTTCTTGCATCAAAAGGAGCAAAAGATATTGGGATTGAAATGTATACACTCTCAAAAACATATAATATGGCCGGCTGGCGTGTGGCGTTTGCTGTAGGAAATGCATCGGTCATTAATACAATAAATTTATTGCAAGACCACTTGTTTACTAGTTTATTTGGAGCAATCCAAGAAGCGGCTACAGCAGCAATTTCTGGGGATCTTACTTTTATCGATGAATTAGTAGAAACGTATGAAAGAAGAAGAAATGTTCTAGTAGAGAGCCTACATAAAATCGGCTGGAAAGTGGAAGCACCTAAAGGAACATTTTTTGCATGGTTTAAAGTACCTGAAGGCTATACCTCTGCTGAGTTTGCTGACTTGTTGCTGGAAAAAGCTCATGTCGTTGTTGCATCCGGAAATGGGTTTGGTACGTTAGGAGAAGGATATATCCGAATTGGACTGCTTGATTCTGAAGATCGTCTCAGGGAAGCGGCTGAACGGATTGGTAAGCTAGGGTTATTTTAAAATAATAAAATGTTTGACTTCGACAACACTAGTAATATAATCGCTAAAGAATTCCAAGGCTTTGGAAAACCAGAGTGGATGGAGTAAAAGCAAGGAAGAACCGGATAAAACAATTTCCCGGTTCTTTTTTTGATTTCATCATTTAATAAGTACTTCCTCTTGAACGGAGCGCATGATACACGTGTGATGCATGTTTTCCTATGCACGTACAGGCGCAATCACTGCAAAAATATATAAAATAAATTGATTGAATTTTAAAAATAATACTACTATAATGAATGCAAGAAAGGTGGCGGAATTGATATGGCGAAAGACTTACGGATAAATAGTAATGCGTTTGATGGGACAATGAGATCCCCTAATCGTGCAATGCTTCGGGCTGTCGGTTTTACGGACGAGGATTTTAAAAAGCCGATGGTTGGAATTGCAAGTACTTGGAGTGAAGTTACACCTTGTAATGTACATATTCATGATTTAGCCGAAAGAGCCAAAGAAGGTGCTCGTGAAGCTGGTGGAGCACCGATGATCTTCAATACAATTACAGTTTCTGATGGTATTTCCATGGGGACAGAAGGGATGCGTTATTCGTTACCGAGCCGTGACCTTATCGCTGATTCCATTGAAACAGTTGTTGGTGCGGAAAGCTTGGATGCGCTTGTAGCAATCGGTGGTTGTGATAAAAATATGCCTGGTTGTATGATTGCGATTGCGAATTCTGAAGTACCGTCTGTGTTTGTATATGGTGGAACGATTCGTCCCGGAAAATTAGACGGGGAAGATATTGATTTAGTATCCGTTTTTGAAGGAGTGGGCCAACATAATCAAGGGGATATCGATGATAAACAATTAAATCGCATCGAATGTCACGCATGCCCTGGTGCTGGGTCTTGTGGTGGAATGTACACGGCTAACACGATGGCTTCAGCGATTGAAGCAATGGGAATGAGCTTACCAGGAAATGCTGCAAAACCAGCTACTTCTGAAGAAAAAGCCAAAGAGTGTGAGGAAGCGGGTCGTGCCGTGTACCATTTGCTTGAAAAAGACATCTATCCAAAAGATATAATGACAAAAGAAGCTTTTGAAAATGCAATCACTGTTGTCATGGCACTTGGTGGATCCACGAATGCGATTCTTCATTTATTATCGATGGCCCATGCGATTGATGTAGATTTAACGATCGATGACTTTAATCGTGTTCAGAAAAAAGTTCCTCATATTGCTGATTTAAAACCGTCGGGTAAATATGTCATGGAAGATCTATATAAAGCCGGTGGTGTACAAGCTGTTATGAAACTGTTATACGAAAATGGTTACTTGAACGGTGACTGCTTAACGGTAACAGGAAAAACATTAGCTGAAAACTTAAAAGACGCTCCGGATCTCGTAGAAGGGCAAAAAGTAATTACATCACTTGACGAGCCGAAACGTAAAGACGGTCCGCTTATTGTACTAAAGGGTAATTTATCTCCAACGGGTGCAGTTGCAAAACTTTCTGGTGTAAAAGTAACACACCATGAAGGTCCAGCACGTGTATTTAATACAGAGCGTGAAGCAACAGAAGCAGTTTTAAACGATGAAATTAAGGAAGGAGACGTACTTATCATTCGGTACGTAGGACCTAAAGGTGGACCGGGAATGCCGGAGATGCTATCGATTTCAAGTATTTTAGTCGGAAAAGGCCTAGGGGAATCAGTTGCCCTGTTAACCGATGGACGTTTCTCTGGAGGAACACATGGACTGGTCGTTGGACATATTACTCCAGAAGCACAATCAGGCGGGCCAATCGCACTGCTTAAAGAAGGAGATATTGTTACAATTGATGCTGATAAACAAGAAATTTCCGTCGCTGTATCTGATGAAGAGTTAGCGAAGCGCCGTGGTTCTTGGGAAGCACCACCACTTTATTCTAAAGGCGTCTTAGGGAAATATGCACATAATGTATCTTGTGCATCACTCGGTGCAGTAACAGATCGATTTGATGAACGTTAATTTGAGGGTAGATAGTGGGAAGATGTGCTATTTAGATATCAAAAAATCCGGACAGTTTAAGGTTCGGATTTTTTTGTTTGAGTTTTCCAAACTATTAATTTCCATAAATTGTTTAGTAACTGTCAGCTCACAAATATCTAATGAAAGTTGCACTATAACGATCCCTGGCTTCCTCGGAGTCATCTGTGTTCCATATCCAGTAAAACTCTTCTTTGAGTTCATAGGCATCATTTAAGGTAGGGATATTACCTAACAAAAGTTTCCAAAAGGAATGAATCTCGTTCTTTCAGGTCATGTTTACGTTTGAGAAGGATATTTCTCTCACGCATTAGAGCACGTCTTTCTTTTCAGTCATATTTGCTTTAAGTGACTTTTTAACGTTGTCTAATCTTTGTTTCCATACGAATCTCTCCTTCAATAAATATTGTATAAAAATTATTTCACTTCAGAAACTATGATTCCATTAAACTTTTTTTTAGTTTTGCACGTGATGCATTCGAATATCGAATTTAATCTTACTAGTGTTTGACCTAACAAACCACCAAACAGTCCGAGTTATAAGTTAAATGTTTTTAACTATTGAAAAGGTAATTCCACTATATATTCGGAGCCCCGAAATATAAAAAAAGAGAAACAGCGATTTAACTGTTCCCCTCATTTATTTAGAAATTTCTCGGCATTAAAAGAGAGATATGTCAAAGTGCCGGGAAATATCCAATCTAATTTATTATTTACCTAGCCCATCAGAAATAATATCGATATTGTAATTTAAATATTTAATATACGTATCTACTTCATCTCCAGGATTACCGATTTCATCTGAGTAAATTGGTTTTTCATAAATCTCCACACCTGACTCTTTAGAGACAGTTTCCATTGGACGAGGATCTACGTTTGATTCAAGAAATAATATAGGTACATTATGTTCTTCAATGAAATTAAGTAATGATTTGATTTGTTCCGGCGAACCATTTTCTTCAGTGTCGACTTTCCATATACACGCTTCTCCCATATCATAGCGATCAAGCATATATTGGAATGCACACTCACTCGTTACTAATATTTTATTTTCTTCTGGAAGTTCGCCCAAACGTTTTGCATAATCTTGTTCAATTTCTTTTAAGCGATCTAGATAATCAGTCGCTCTTTCTTCATAGTAATCTTTATTATCAGGATCCACCTCAATAAACGCATCACGCATGTCTTCCACCATATGAATTCCTACTACCGGATCAATAAATGAATGTGGATTTATTTCCTCTTCTTTTGTTGCTTCATCTTGGAGATACATTGGCTCAATACGTTCGGTTAAGCTAAATACTTTGGATTCATCTTGACCAACGGAATCAATCATTTTAAAAAACCAGCCATCTTCTCCGCCTTCTAAATTCACTCCGTTGTAAAATAAAATATCTGCATCAGTAGCTTTTTTAATATCTTCAGGAAGTGGTTCATATTCGTGTGGATCCGTTCCAGAAGGTACTAAGTTATGAACCTCAACTTTATCACCACCAACTTCTCGAACCATATCGCTAATAATAGTAAATGATGAAACTACTTGTAATTTATCACCATCCTCCTTTGAATCGGTTTCTGTTGATCCCGTGTCGTTCCCCGCTGTACTTTGATCGTCTGGCACGGAATCGTTACCTCCACATGCGGCAAGTATTATTAGAACGAAACTAACCGCAAAAATTAATTTGAAAATCTTCTTCATTATTCCTATACTCTCCTTTTTTATATAAAAATGTTTATTTTTAACTTTTCCCTAACAAGATGTCGATGCTTACTCTCCCATTGCTGTTTTACGTCTATTACTTTGAAGCATCCGCCAAAATACTCCTTGCTTTGGTGAAAAGAGAAATACAAAGCCAAAAATTACTGTTGTTACTAGTACGATGATCGGACCTGAAGGCAAGTTATAAACAAAACTAAAATATAGACCAATAATGGATGAAGCTGCCCCGAAAAACGCCGCTAAAAATATCATCGTTGATAAACGGTTCGTTAGTAAATATGCTGTAGAAGCTGGTGTAATTAACATAGCAACTACTAGAACAACTCCTACAGTCTGTAAGGAGGCAACAGTTACTAAAGTTAATAAAACCATAATTCCATAATGAATAAAGCGCACTTTTAAACCATAGGCAGCAGCCATAGTTTCATCAAAACTTGATACAAGCAACTCTTTATAAAATAGGAAAACTGCAAGTAATACAATCGCTCCAACTACTAACGTAATTACCATGTCCGATGTTCGGACCGATAAGACATTTCCAAACAATATTTGTGTTAAATCAGTTGCACTTTGTGCGGCGGTAATTAACACGATACCTAAAGCAAACATTGCGGAAAAAACAAGCCCAATCGATGAATCATTTTTAATTCGACTATTTTGACTAATAACCCCAATACCTAACGCGGTAAGTATTCCGGTCACAACTGCACCATAAAAATAATTAATACCGAGCATATACGAAATAGCTACACCTGGGAGCACCGCGTGAGAAATCGCATCCCCCATTAATGCCATTCCCCGTAAAACAATAAAACTACCTATAACTCCACAAATAATACCAACCATGATCGATGTGACTAATGCTTTTTGTAAAAATTCATATGTCATTAAATCTTGAAAGAATTCCACTATACACCGACCTCCATACTTTCAGACAATGTGAATGTCATATTAAAGCATTTTTGTACACTTTCTGGCTGGAATACTTGTTTAACTGGGCCGGCGCCGTATAATTGTTTATTAATCATAATGACATCATCAAAATAGCTTTTAACTTTAGACAAATCGTGATGGACGACAAAAATAGTTTTGCCAGCATCTCGTAAACTTTTTAAAATTTTAATAATCACTTCTTCACTAGCAACATCAATTCCTACAAATGGTTCGTCTAAGAAAAAGAAATCCGCGTTTTGGGCTAATGCACGAGCAAGAAAGACACGTTGTTGTTGTCCACCTGAAAGTTCTGCAATTTGCCTGTTGCTGAAATCTTGCATGCCAACTTTTTCCAAGCAATGAGCTGTTAACTCTTTTTCCTTTTTTTTCGGTCGCTTAAAGAGTCCGAGGTTTGGAAATGTTCCAAGTAGGACCGTATCCTTTACAATGATTGGAAAATCCCAGTCAATATTATTGCGCTGAGGAACATAAGCAATTTTTTTTTGGACATTTTTTAGCGATTCGCCACAAATCTCTACCGTCCCACTATTTTTGGGAATCAATCCAAGAACTGCTTTCATTAACGTTGACTTTCCCGCGCCATTTGGACCAATAATCCCAATTAAATTCCCGGTTTCAAATGAAAAAGATATATCTTTAACAACTTCATTTCCATAGTAGGATACACTTAAGTTATTTACTTCTACTGTACGCTTCATTTTTTCACCTTCTCACAAATGTTCTGCAAACTATATATATTCACCTTACACTAAAGTTTTCACCTAGTGCAACATTTACTAAATATATAGTAATATATTTTTAATCAAAAGTAAACAGTTATACTTATTTAAAATAATTCAGAAAAAATAAAAAATAAAATCTTACATAAGTATATGTTAGATTTCAAATATTGTTTCAGCGTTCACAAGTCTGTTATTTTAAAACATGATCTAGAAGTTCACTCTCTATAGTGAGTTTGGTTAAACAAAAAAAGTCGCTGAACAGGACATTAGCTGTTCAGCGACTTGAAAAATCTTTTTAAGGGTCATATGGATTAATATGTACAAGCACGTCTTCAACTTCATTATGTTTATCAAGTAGAGATTGTTTCGCATCACGTGCAATGGTATGTCCTTGTTCTACTGTAATAGTAGGATCGACACTTAATCGCATATCGATAACGACGTAACTTCCGTGAGTTCTAGCCAAAATTTGATCAACGCGGAGTACGCCATCGACGGCATATACCGTCTCCTTATATTTTTTCACATCTTCTTTAGGAAGCACTTTTTCTAAAATAACAGTTGAAGAACCTTTGATTAGTTGATAACCAACTTTTACTACGACAACGGATACGATGATTCCGGCGACTGCATCTCCATAAATTAAAAAGGGGAGAGCAAGTTTTTCACCTAAAATAGCGAGCCCAACACCAGCTAAAGCCGCAAGAGATGAAAAGGAATCAGAACGATGGTGCCATGCTTCGCTAATAAGCGCGGTACTTTGGTACTTTTTACCAAGAAAAAGTTTATAATAAAATAAAATTTCCTTTATTACAATTGATACAATTAAAATAATAAGTGCAAGTGTTCCTGGTGCTTCTGGAAGTTCGCCAAAAATTACTTTGATGGAAGACACACTGATCTCAATTCCAACAATAATAAGGAGCAATGCTACAATGATAGAAGCAATATTCTCCGCTTTCCCATGTCCATAAGGATGTTCTTCGTCTGGAGGCTTGTTAGCAATTTTCACAGCAAAAAGAATAACAACCGAGCCAACTATATCGGATGCTGAATGTAGTGCGTCTGCTAGAAGCGCCCGACTTCCTGATAATATGCCCCCAATACTTTTTAAGATTGTTAAAAGAAGATTTACAATAATTCCAATCCAGGTAGCAACAATGATAGGACGTGTATTTTTACGCATAATATGTCAACCCTTTCTGTCCATTCACATTCTATCGTAACAGGTGAATACTGTGTGGGTCTATAGCAATGATGTTTTGTCAAGAAACATCAAAAGTGATGAGCAAATCTGTTTCCTTAAGTAAAATTCATTAACATTTAGTTTGAGTCAAATTTATTCCCTTCATACAGGAAGGGAAACGTGTAAATTTTGATTAGTCCTGTTAGACTAATAGATAATGAATAAATAAGGAGGTTAACGACATGAAACTTCTTACGTTTAAAAAAGAAAATACATATGCGCTCGGTGTAAAGATGGATGAAGGTATTATTGATGTTAAAAAAGCTGTAGAATTATTTCCGGAAAACGGTGTAGCTACAGATATGATGGAACTGATCGAAGGTGGAGATGAAGCGGTAAGACGTTTAAAACAATTCGTTAAATCTCTCGATTATAAGGGAGCAGGGTTTGCAAAAAAAGAAGATGAAATTAAATGGGGACCAGCTGTTACAAGGCCGAGTAAAATTATTTGTGTTGGCTTAAATTATAAAAAGCATGCCGATGAAACGAAATCGAAGTATCCAGAAGAGCCAATTTTATTTAATAAATTTGATAACGCTTTAACAGGGCATTTAACAGAAATTGAAGTACCGAGAACGACAGAGCGCCTTGATCATGAAGTGGAACTGGGAATAGTAATTGGGAAGACAGGGAAATTTATTAATGAAGAAAATGCATTAGATTTTGTCCTTGGCTATTGTACAACAAATGATTTATCTGCTCGTGATATCCAAAAACGATCGCCACAATGGATGCTTGGAAAAACGAATGATGGATTTGCTCCAGTAGGACCTTATTTAGTAACAAAAAGCGAAGTTGAAAACCCGAATTCGTTACAGTTAACGACAACAGTGAACGGAGAAGTTCGCCAAAATTCCAATACTGCTGATATGATTTTTAGCTGTGAACAACTAATTAGTTATATTTCAAACTATATGACATTAAAACCAGGAGATCTCATTATGACTGGAACGCCAGAGGGTGTAATTTTAGGAAGACCGATAGAAGAACGTGTTTATTTACAACCTGGAGATACTGTTACGGTGGAGGTAGAAAAGTTAGGAGCATTAACGAATACGTTTGTTGAAGATAAGGGATAAAAAGGAAAAAAGTTGGAGCGAAAGTGCTTCAGTTCTAAAAAAATCCGAACTATAATTCAAATTTTTTCAATTAAAGTTTGTATTAGTTCGGATTTTTCTAATGACTGCTTTTGTATACCTTATCCATAAACTGATCAGTAAAGTTCGAATAGCAATGGTCCTACCGCTACGAAAATACACTGCGCGCATGCGACTGTTGAAGTTGTGGTTGAAGGACTAAAAGGTAATTCTGATACATCAAAGATAAAGAATCAATTGTACAAGTAGCATCTATTTCTTCAGGTGATGAACAAGTTGGACAACTTATTGCTAAAGCAGTGGAGCGAGCTAGTAACGGGTGTTATGTTACAATCGAAGAATCAAAAGGACTTGCAACGGAACTAGTAGTAGAAGGTATGAAATTTGATCGTGGATATGCTTCCCCTTACATGGTTATAGACCTAGATAAAATGGAAGCAGTTTTAGAAGAACCATACATTTTAATCACGGACAAAAAGATCTCCAACATCCAAGAAGTTTTACCAGTGCTTGAAGCGGTTGTTCAAGAAGGTAAATCTATCTAGATTATTGTTAAGGGAGAAGCGTTTGCAACTCTAATTGTAAACAAATTACGTGGAACATTTAATGCAGTTGCTGTTAAAGCTCTTGGATTCAGTGATCGCCGAAAAGCAATGTTAGAAGATATTGCAATTTTAACTAGCGGAGAAATAATTACAGAAGATTCAGGATTAAACCTAAAATCTACTGAAATTACTCAACTTGGATGCGCAGCCAAAGTTGTTTGTAATAAAAACACGACAATCGTTGAAGGAGCTGGAAATCCTGATTCTATTTCTGCTAGCGTGAACCAAATCCGTGCAGAAGCAGAAGAGTCAACTTCTGAATTCGATAAGGAAAAATTACAAGAGCATCTAGCTAAACTTTCAGGCGGTTTTGCGGTTGGTAAAGTAGAGACAGCTACGGAAACTGAACTTAGAGAGCGTAAACTATGCATGGAAGACGTACTAAACTCTACACGTGTAGCAGTTGAAGAAGGGATCGTGTTTGGTGGAAATGCTGCATTAATTAATGTTTACAATAAAGTTACAGAATTAACACTTGAAGATGATGGAGCAACTTAGCAAACATCATACTATGTGCGTTAGAAAAGCCAGTTCGTCAAATTGCTGAAAACCGCCGGTCTTGAAGATTCAATCGTTGTTGAACGTCTAAAAGGTGGAATAGTAGGCATCGGATTTGACGCTATATAATAAAAACAAAACCTAGGACATAAAGAGAGAAAAATTCACCCAAAAATGCGTTTTTTTTGTTTTTTATGAAATAGAAGAAAATAGATTGTTAATTTCATATTTTTTGCTATGATGGAAATAAAATCAAAATTATAAAAGGGGAGAATTGATAATGAAAAATTTTAAGTTACTTAGTACGGTAATAATTTTGGCGTTGATTTTAACTAACATTAGCACTCTACCCGCAGGAGTAAAAGCTTACGCTGAACAGCAAGACGAAGTAGAAACAAAGGTGGAAAAGCAAAAGGAAGATATACATTCATTCACTATGAATGATCCTGAATTATATCAAGAAGCTAAAGATTTGGGGCTTACAGATGAAGAGATAATAAAAATGGATAAAGAGATTGAAAGTATTTTAGAAGGAAATCATTTACAAAACCCAGTAGCAGTAGTTGTTGGAGTTGTTGTCGGTATAATTGGAATCGGAACAGCTAATTATTCAATGGGAAAATATGCAGCTAAACAAGTGCATAAAAGAGGAATTCTATCTGTATCAACATATAAAAAATATCGTTGGCAATTCAGAGCAGCATTACCTCCTGCTATTGGTGTACCAGCAACACTCGGTTTTGATGATTATTTTTATGGGATTTAAATAAATGATGTATACAGTAATATTGTATTTAACATTAGCTGGTTTGTTATTCACGATTGTAGAGGTATCCAAAATAAAAAAGGAGAATATAAAATTAAGAGAAGAAATTGAGAAACTTAAAAGAGGAAAGAAATAGATACGTATTCATTTTCATACACGTCATAATAAGTTTTTATCACATTTCTATTATACTTTAAAGACATTGGTAAAAAACATCTTTATTATTGTGATTTTGAAGGTTAGATCCCCCGCCTTCAAGACTTTCCTCATGTGCAGAAGTCTCCGTGTGTTTCCTTTGCTGGGGTGTGCATAGTAACAGTTCTGCACAGTTTGATCCAACAATCATATTGGTTGATTGTAGCTGGAAGGCAGTAGACTCCACGTGTCTGAAGCCTCTTTCGGCTCCGAAAGAGGCTGAAGCCGTGCCCTAGCCGTGTCCGCGGAAAGCGACTGCCTGGAGGCGGAAATTAACAGCGCTGTTACTAGGTTTTTAATTTTTCATTACTCAACAGTATCTTTAACTACATATTTAGATTAGATCCATCGATTGAACATCACAACTTCCAATCCTTTTATCGTCCGATTTTAGAATAAGATGTTTAGTTGTTTTCCAACTATTATTATCTTTTAAATAGAAGAACTTACTGCTAGGAACATGAATGCTACAAATGCAATGATTACAAACAATTGTAATAGAATTCCAATTATGCTACAAATAAGCCCAGCAAGTGCTATTCCACTTCCTTTTTCTTGAGACACATTTAAGGCTTTTTTTGCTTTTACATAAAAGACGATTCCAATGATTCCGAGAATAAGTCCAAGCCATGGAATAACGAGCGATAAAATTCCTAACACTAATGCGATGATGGCACTACTATTTGTTTGTTCAGTATCCAAAAATATTCCTCCTTATTTTTACCTATTTAACTGTATCATATTACTTTTAAAAATAAAATATTTTTTCTCCCTATAAAGTCACGGATAGAAGGTCCGATGCTTCAATTAGCTTCCCGTGTTATAATGACAATCACTGTGCAATCTGGGGGAATCAGGAATGAAGAGATTAATTATTTTTGTTATAAGTATCATTTACCTATCCGGATGTATGTCAATGGCAGAGAAAGTTCTTACGGATAATGTTGAAATAGAAAAAGAGGAAACTGTAACCTTGGATCCTACTGATATAAATGCATGGGATCTAGAAGCAATAGGTGAATTGGATAGAGATGAGCTTGAAGAGTTTTACGAAAAGGCTGCAAAACAAGGATTACTGGATATTCCGACTAAAAAAATTGATAGCCAATACAATGAAGATGGAAATTATAAATATCATCATACAGAGAAAGAAATTGTCGAAGAATATATGGACGAAAGTGGACGAATATATTTTGATTTTGATGATTACCCGATTCGAAGCATTGAAAGTATGGATGGAAATATAAATTACATTATGAATTATAGCGATGCTTTTATTGATACGCTTGAAGGAGAAGCTTTTATCATTCCTGAAGATCATATTGAAACAGCTTATGAATTTTTTATATCGAATCAACCAAAAGAACTGGAAGGAACAGATCCATCGGAATACCGAACATGGGAAGAAGCGACAAATTTAGAACGAAGTATTATTCAAATTACCGAATTAAGCGGCCCTTTGTTAAATGACTTAGGATTAATGATAGAAAATGATCTTTATTCAGGTACGGGATTTGATAAAATCTTGGAGGAGTTTGAAAAAATAGGCAGTCCAACGAATGTCATCCCAGCACCACAAACATTTTCTGATAGCGTATTATATGAAAATATGCAATTGATTCATCAGTTATGGGGACAGTTAGGTACTTTTGAGAATCCAGAACAACAAAAAGACGACTTTGACGAGCTTTATTTAGAATTACGACAGGACATGAATAATATTATCGTCCGTGTAAATTATACACTAAGTGAAGAAAATTAACCTTTAGTGATTGATAAGTTGAAATTGATAACTACGCTGATTAATTGACTTTGTAAAGATTCAATTGTAAACTATAGGTTGAGAAAAATATATAGACGGATGACATGAGGTGACGAAATGATACAGGCAACATTAACAATCGGCGCTGTTTTAACAGTAGCATTACTTATTATAAGTTTTATTCTTGTAAAAGCAACACCAAAGAAAAGTTATGCTACATACTTCCCGGGACTCATTTTCTTTGCAGCTGGTCTTATTTTATTATTATTTGCTACGATCTTAGACCGAATTTGGATTATGGGTACAGGCCTTGGTGGTTTGGGAATTGCTTGTTTATTCGCAGCTGGAATCAGCTTGATGGTAACAGCAGTAATGGATTCGCACAGACAAACTGCATAAATGCAATGATAAAGCTTGTAGAGACTACAAGCTTTTTATTTTTGGGAAAATTGATTACGAATTCACGTGGGTAGCTCAAGTTGAGGATGGAACACCTCATGCTAAGGAATTGCATCACTTCTTAGATGGAGCGTTTTGAATAAAAAAAGACTCCTAATCAGAAGTCTTCTACTTTACTAAATATGTTTTTCCATCACGTTGTTCGATTTTTCGTTCTTTCATAAGTCGACCGAGTGCTCGCTTAAAGGCAGATTTACTCATCCCAAACGTAGCACGAATCTTTTCTGGTTCACTTCGGTCATCATAAGGCATGCTTCCATCATCTGTTTTTTCTAAAAAGGTTAGAATTTTTTCAGCATCATCATCCATGCGTTCATGTTTCAGTGGCAATAAGGAGATGTTCAGTGTGCCGTCTTCTTTTACCTCGATCACGCGACCGGTAACTTCTTCACCAAGGCGCGGTTCCTTCTCACGTTCGGTGTGATGGATAAAACCACGGTAATTTTCTTCGGTAATAATGACAGTTCCTTCTCGGTCAACCCGAATTGTACGGCCAACAATTGTTTCATTTAACTCCACTTCGGATGCGAATCCGTAAAGCTCATTAAAATATTTCTCCGTAGCAGGGACTGCTAATAAGCGGCCTTTTTTATCGGTGTTTAATGTTACATAAAGTTTATCTCCTGGAACCGGCCATACCTTTGGATATAACGGCAATTCATCCATGGAGACGAGTACTTCTTCGGTCATTCCGATATCAACAAACACTCCGAGATTTGGAATAACGTCTTTCACTTCTGCTAATTCGTAACTGCCAATGACCATCTTAGGCAGTTGCATCGTTGCCACCATTTTCCCTTGTCGGTCGTTATATAAAAACACATCAATAAATGTACCAATTTCTAAATTCCCATCCGTATATTCTTGAGGCAAAAATGCTTGTCCTCCCGTTTTTTTGACAATAAACCCTTCATCGGTTTTTCGATCAGTTTTCATTGTATGTATTGTTCCAACTTCTAACATGATAAAACCTACTTTCTTTATATTGGAAAAGGGATACCCTATATTAAGAGTACCCCTTTATTTCATAAAGTAACACATTAGTTTTTTATTTTTTCTAATCCTGATCATTAATCAGGTGGGAAATCTCTAATGCAAATTTCACTTTAACCGCGGTCTTTCTCCCACTGGTGTTTTCTAACTTAAGCAACGTAAGCCCTACCTTCTCTTACGTCCTTGCAGGCCCTAGCCTGCGCCAGTGTGAATAAGCATACTCAAAAACAAAAGTAGAATGCCAGTTCACAAATGGTTACTTCAACTACCTATATTCTCACAGATCACAACTTTTGTCAAATCTTGCTAAAATAAAGACCTCTCTTTACGATTTTTTGCGTAAAAATGAGTCGCGACAAATCCAAGTGCAATCAATAACGTAGCAAGAATTCCTCCTTCGAGTCCAAACGATCCGCCTGTTAAAAAGTCACTCCCGCCCGATACATCGACACCGTACATCCCGTAAGGAGCTGTTCCACTTACAGGAAAGCCAAAAACATTCCCTTGGAAAAAATTCCACGTAATATGGTAGCCGATCGGAAGTAATAAACTTCTCGTTACATCAAACATATACGCAAACAAAATACCAACGAGGGCGATATTAATTAAGCCGAAAATACTTACATTTGGGTTTGTGCCGTGAACAATACTAAATACAAGTGCGGAAACGACGTAAATGACCCACTTGGTATTCCCGCGCTCCGCCATTGTTTTCATCACATAGCCTCTAAAAAACATTTCTTCAAAAAATCCGACGAGAATAAATAAAATAAGATAAGTGAATGTGAACAAAGTAATTTGCGGACTTAATAAACTATTTAGTAACGTAATATTTCCGGTAGCAAGTAAAACAAAAAAGATGACCGTAATGGATGCTGCTCCTAAGATAAGTCCGAAACCCAAATCTTTCCCTTGTCCGCGCAGTCCCAACTCAGCTGGATACTTTTTATTAATGGCTCGCCATACAACTAAGGTCGCTGCTATGCCGCCGATAGTTCCCGCCCCTTGTGTCAGTAAAATCATCCACGGATTACTCATCGAACTTCCATCCGCTTCCATTGAAATTTCACCTGACGAGATTTCGATGATGGATACAAGCGTAACTCCTGGAAGCATAAAAATTCCTTGTCCAATTAGAACGATTACTAGAGCTATGAAAATGAGCCAACCTGAACGAACTTGATTCTGTTTATTTGTAAACAAAAAACCACTCCTATTCTAGCTATTTTTCCTTAAAAAACGCAGTCGATATATGGATAGAAAACGTTAATAAAATTGCCGTTCCTATTAATAATGTTACATACGGGAAGAATGGCAAATATTTTTCCGCAAGCATGACAAATCCTGGATCAAGATCATTAAAATAAAATGATTCAGTCATTCCTAGTACTTTTACTAGTGCATCAACTGTAAAAAACGATCCTATTCCAAACAAAGTTAACATGATACCCATTGCTGTTTGAGCTGACTGAAACTTGAAGAAAACGGGTATACATAAGGCAATTATAATGCAACCAATACAAAATAGTACAATAATATCGCGAAAGCTGTACATATAATGTGTCTTCGAATATAGGCTTGAGAAAAGTGCCATTACACCAGTCTGCATCAGTAAAATGAGAATAATTAATAAAACAGAATAAAGATAGCGAGCCAAAACGATTGACTTCATTTTAACGGGTAAACTTTTCAAAAAAAGATTCACGTTATTTTTATCATCATATAAAAAAATGGAGCCGAAGAACCCAAAGAAAGTAATAATAAACATAAATGTCGGTGGAAGAGTAACGACATATGTCAGCCCAATAAATAGAACAATTCCAACATAGGCAAACCAACTATTGGTGAGAAAATCTTTTTTAATAAGTGTGAGCATCTAATAAATCCTCCTTCCATTTAAGTTATGTCCTTCTTCAAAAATATGAAAGAAGAAAGTAAATAAGAACCATATAAAACGCTTGCTGAAATAAGAAGCAATGTAATTACCGGCTGTAGGTCTATCATGTCAAATATAAAAAACAAGAAGGGATCAAAAATTTCATATGGGCTTATGAAAATAAATGCAAAAGCGAGAGCTCCGAAAACAATAAGAATGGCATGGGCAACAACACTGTTCCAAATCGACTGGAGTAAATAATAAATAGGGATTGATGCTGCGATAGCAATACACATTCCCGTAAAGATGAATAAAAAAGTAATCAAGGACACGGGTCTAAAAATAAGTCGCTCTACAATGATAAATAAGGTGCATCCCGTCAGAATAAATAGATATCTTGCTAAAACGATATGATTTTTTTTAACAGGTAAACTAACAATATACCAAATAACATGGTCTTTATGGTCATAATAAAATGTGTATGCTATAAACATCACGAAAAATAGAATATAGGTAGAAAGCGGTAAAATTGGTAGTGGTAAGATATTAATAAGGAAAGAAAATAATAGTAACATCCCTATTAACGCTCGATGTTCGAGATAATCCAGTTTGATTAACTGCCACATTTACTTTCCCCCTTTCACAATAAAATACATGATATCTTCTAGACTTGCTTTTTCAATAATAAGTTCGCTTTCAAAATCTGAAAATAATGTCGGATCCCCTTCGAATAAAGCAGTAAAACCAATCTCTGATTCTTTTATTCCAGTAAATATCGTGCGAGTATCAGCATCTAATAACTCATGTTTTCCTTTTACTATATGAAAATGTTCATGGATTGCTTCGCTCGATTGCTGGAGTACAATTTCTCCTTCATTAATAAAAACGATATAATCGGCGATTTTATCTAAATCAGTCGTTATATGGGTCGATAAGAATATTGTCTGACTTTCCCGAACCATTAGCTTTTGCAGTAACTCTAGTAATTCCTGGCGAAATATCGGGTCAAGTCCAGCACTCGGTTCATCTAGAACAAGAAATTCCGGTTCATGTGCTAATGCAAATAGGAGAGAACATTTCATTTTCATCCCTTTGGAGAACTGCTTAATTTTTTTCGTACTTGGCAGTTCGAATTGATCGAGATATTTTTGAAAAAGCTCTTCATTCCAATTATCATACAATGGCGCGATGAAAGATTTCATTTTTTTAATTGTCATTTCTTCATACATATATAAATCGTCATACACAAAACCAATATTTTGCTTTGATTGTTCGTTTTTATGTGGTGAACCAAAAATGAAAATATCTCCTTCGTCGATTTGTAAAATGTCTATCATCATTTGAATCGTTGTTGTTTTCCCGCTGCCATTTGGTCCGATAAAACCTGTAATGAATCCTTTAGGAATGGCAAAATTGAGTTGCCGCACAGAAAAGTTTTTTCGTTGTTTGGATACATTTTCAAATTCCACAACATTCACGGTATCAATCCTCCTCATAATAAACTTCCAGTAATTCGATAAGTTCTTCTTTAGACAGACCGATCTGCTTTCCAGATCGGACGATTTTTTCCAATTCATTTTCTAATTCGCGCATTTGCCATTCTTTAAGTACATGCGGTTGTTGTCCGGCAACGAATGTACCACGCCCAACCGTTGACACAACATATCCTTCTCGTTCGAGTTCTTCATACGCACGTTTTGTTGTAATAACACTTACTTTTAAGTCTTTAGCTAATGCTCTCATCGAGGGAAGTGCATCGCCTTCTTCCAATTTCCCTATAAATATTTGCTGGATAATTTGTTCTTTAATTTGTTGAAATAGCGGCTCTTTACTACTTGTAGCTAGTATAATATCCACAAATGAACTCACTCCTAATTAATGTATATATACATTATATACAATGTTAACACTTGAGATTCAAAAATACAAATCCTTTTGGGGAAATATGATAAACTTAAATTTAAATACGAAGGAGGTATGGTAGGATGGATCTGTTGTTAAAAGGGAAAACAGTTATTGTAACAGGTGCGAGCCAAGGACTTGGTAAAGCAATCGCCATGGAATATGCGGCTGAAGGGGCGCATGTATATATAAGTAGCCGTAGTGAAGAAAAGTTACAGGCGGCAGTGGAGGAAATTCGTAATAAAACTAGAAATAACGAAGTGAACTATACGGTTTGCGATATGAAAAATGATGCCCAAATTCAGACGCTCGTTCAGAAAGTTGTTGAAAAATACGGGACTGTTGATGTACTCGTGAATAATGCAGGTGGCCCACCAGCGGGGAAATTTATGGATATGAGTGATGATGAATGGTTTAATGCTTTTGAACAAAATTTACTTAGCGTCGTTCGGGCAACGAAAAAAGTGATTCCCTATATGAAACAACAGGAAGCAGGTCGTATCGTTACTATTACTTCTTCATCGATTAAACAATCAATAGATAATTTGATTTTATCGAATACGATGCGTCCCGGAGTATTTGGACTGACTAAAAGTTTGTCTCAAGAATTTGCAGCGGAAAATATTTTAGTTAATACAGTCGGCCCCGGAAAAATTGCAACAGACCGAATGATGCAGTTGAACGAAACGACTGCAAAATTGGAAGGGATATCGTTGGAAGAAGTGGAGAAAGCTTCTGTTGCAGATATTCCGATGGGACGTTACGGAAGACCAGACGAGTTTGCAAAAACGGTAGTGTTTTTAGGGTCATTCGCAAATACGTATGTAACAGGTCAAGCAGTAATTGTGGACGGTGCGTCTGTTAAAGCATTGTAAATTAGTAATGAAAGTTGCCCAAGTTGAGGTAGTGTTGCTCAAGTTTGGGTGAAAGTTGCCAAGTTGTGGATGAAATTGTTCGAGTTGGGATGAAATTTGCACAAGTCTCATAAAGATCACATATTAAAATGCTGAAGCTGTCGGTGAATAACCGGCAGCTTCATTCTTAAAACACATTAAATACGCCTATACAGATTAAAAGGAGTGGTGGTAAATAGGTGAGTTTTGCCATTGTTTTGTTTTGGGATAGCAAAAATCCTATTTTTATTCCGGAAAATACAAATACTCCACTCATTGTTGCAATTAATATAGAGGTAAGAATTGGCGAGTATCCAAGCATTGCAGCACCGATCCCTGCGCCAAATGCATCTAGAGCAAGGGCTGTTCCAAGAACGAGCGCTTCTCCGACGGATATCGACCCAGATCGATCTTTATCTGCGCGATGTGGGTCAGAGACAACCGACTTAAAATGATTAAACCGTGATTCTGTATTCTCCTCCTCGTAATTTTCTATTCCATTCTCTTTCACTTGTTCAATGTTATTGGAACGGATTATTGAGAATAAAACAAATATTCCGAGTGCAATCAAAATAACACTTCCTAATACACTCGTGATTTCTGGAGAAATAAACGTTCGTAAAAAATTACCGATTAGCATCGACGTGATCACAATAACTCCTGAACAGATCATAATCACGAGTAAGGCAGCGAAGGAAATCCGAATTTTTCGCATTCCATACGTAATTCCTACACCAAATCCATCAAGGCTTACCGCGATGACGATAGAAATCAAATTCATATAATAAATCATCTTATTCATTCCCTTGCCTGAATGAGAAATTCTTGATGTAGGGTTATGTTATGTGAAAATAGGTTAAAATGTGTCGTATGTAAACTGGCTAACTCCGTGTCATATGGGCATTTGTCTCGGTTTGAATTTGGTGCCGAAGACAGCCTTTGAAAAAAACGGTTGCTGTTAGAGTTTCATTTTCAATGCATCTAAGTCATAATAACTACATTTCAATGCTTTTTTCGACATGTGCAAGCGGATGAATCGGCGCGACTGTCGGAAACATTCACTGACTTTGGAGAAACGATGCAGACATTTCAGGCAGGGGCTGAGGAACAGCTTGCATCATTGCAATCTGCAAGCGCGATGGTCCAGACGATGATTCGCGGGGTGCGTGAAATGGAAGAAAAGATCAGCGGGACGTTAGCGATTTCGGAAGAAGCATCTGCGGCGGCCGAAGAGGGAAGTGAGGCTATTTTAACGTCAGGACAAAAAATGGATCAGCTTGAGAATACGATTAATGAGTCAGCTGGGCGGATCGCACGGGTTGCCGAAGATGTAAACAATGTGATTCAAAAGGTTTCATCGATTACACAAATTGCGGAACAGACGAATTTACTTGCACTGAATGCCTCGATTGAAGTGGCGCGAGTGGGAGATGCGGGGAGTGGATTTTAAGTTGTAGCCAATGAAGTAAGGAAACTTGCTGAGAATACGAATGAATTTGCCAATGATATTTTTACGTAATTGGAAAAAACGCGTGAAGAAATGCGGGCTGCAGTGGAACATGTAGAATCAAATACGGACGCAATTCGCGAAGGAGTCGAAATCGTTCAAATTGTGGGTGCATCGATTGAAAAGTTAAACGATGCGCAAGTACAATCAAAATCAGCTGTAGAAAGTAATAGTGAGTTTGCTGATAAACTGGCAAAAGATGGGCGGGAATTAGAAGTTATTATTGAAGAAGTGAATAAGATAGCTGAAAGTTTCACTGTTAGAATTATCGAAACGGTTGCGAATATGGATGGGCAAATTGAAGGAATTCAAACACTTGCTAGTGATGCAGAAAGATTGACTGGACAAGCATCTGCATTAAATAGAACGGTACATAAATTTAAGCTTTCGAATAAATGGAATGTAATCTATGAAAAAATTTCAAACATTTGTCAAAATAGTTTACGAGTTGAGCCTTTGTCGTGTATGATGGAATAGTAAATAGGTTTAAGTAGTGATACGAGGGAGGTTATTATAAATGGCTTTTGTAATTTTAGAGCCTTGTGCTTCTGAAAAATCCGGTGAATGCGTAAGCGTCTGTCCGGTTGATTGTATAGAGGAAGGTCCAGATCAATTTTATATAGATCCAGATATTTGTATTGACTGTGGCGCTTGCGTTGCAGTATGTCCAGTAGACGCTATTGTTGAAGAATATGACTTACGTCCAGAAGATGAAAAATACTTAGAAAAAGCGGAAGAATTTTACGCAAATCGTTAATATTATATCTACTATATGAATAAATCCCTTTACTACAAACTTGGTGTTTTGGTAGAAGGGATTTTTTATATCTTAAAATTTGTTAAAATTCTGTCAAAATTGGTGAGTATGTTACGCTAGCATTATGTTACACTCATGGAAAGTATTGGGGGTGGGTATTTTGAACAAACAGCTAATTTTATCAATTGAAGGATTATGTAAAACATATGAAACTGCTGGTGGATCTATTTGTGCGTTAGATAATGTTTCCTTTCAACTGGAAGAAGGTGAACTACTTGCAGTGATGGGTACAAGTGGTTCTGGAAAAAGTACGCTTCTAAACCTGATCGGAGCAATGGATATACCTACTGCAGGGGAAATCAAACTAAATGGTATTTATGAAGAGGGGATGTTTAAGGAACCTCAAGCGACTGTGTATCGGAGAGAAAATATCGGATTTATTTTTCAATCGTTTAATCTGTTAAAAGATCTATCCCTCGAGGAAAATATTGCACTACCCCTCGTATTAAAAGGGGAGACGGATGCGGATATTGATCGTAAAGTTACGAAAATGCTTGAAATAACAGGGTTGAATAAATGGCGTTCGCACCGTCCAGTTGAGTTATCTGGTGGCCAGCAGCAACGTGTCGCAATTGGAAGGGCACTTATTACATCACCGCCGATTGTGCTAGCAGATGAGCTGACAGGGAATTTAGACTTTAATACATCAACAGATATTTTACAGACATTGCTTGAGATGAAAAAAGTGTTCAATCAAAGTATCGTTCTTGTGACACATGACCCTTCTGTTGCAACGTATGCCGATCGTGTTTTGTTTTTTCATGATGGGAAAATTGTCGATGAATATACGTGCACGAGAACGGATGAAGATATGGATATCATTTTACAAAAGTTCAGGCATATCTTGGAGCGATCGGCATGATTAAGTCAATACGTGGAATTGCGTTCAGGTTTTTTAAGGAAAATAAATTAATTGCGTTCACATCGATGATCGGTGCGATGATTTCCATTTCATTGATTATTACGATGGTTGTTTTTGTCTATGATGCAAAAGCAGCCCTTATTCAAGAAGTTGAAAAAATGTACGGAAAGATGGATCTTGCTGTTGGATATAATCCTGAACAACAGCTGTTTATTGATGACTCGTTAAGTGAGGCATTGGGAAGCCAAGAAGGTATAATGAGTTTTTCAGACGTTTTGTTGACTCATTATACGATCGATGAACTTAGTCAAAGCTATTATACAGTTGGGGTTGAAAATGATCCGCTTGCTAAAAGCAGGTATCATTTTACGGAAAATATTGCCGCGGATGAAGTGGCTTTAAACAACGGTTTGGCAAAGCTTCTTCGGATAGAAACGGGGGATCACATTTCGATAGAGGGTAGTGATTTTACAGTTAAAGAAATTCTTCCCGACCTTGAGGAAGTGGGGCCTGTTGCTGACATATTACTGCTCAACCGAGAGACGATTGCACAGTTGGAATTCCAAAAAACTGGTGTAGATAAACGCGCTGATTATATGATGTTTGAAGTAAGTGAAGCGACAGATGTTTATACGCTAGCACAAACGTTGCAAGGTATCGATGCGGAACTTCGGGTAGACATAGCTGCGGAAGACGAGTTTTTAAAAAGTAATTTAGATTTATTATTTCAATTCATGATTGGTCTATCAATTCTAGTTATTTTGATCACCGCACTTTTTATTATTTCTAATTTTGAATTATTTTTATATAAATATAAACATGAACTCGCTATGTTAAGGTCAATCGGAGCTACGAGGCGTCAAGTTTTTTTAATTATTATTATTCAATCAGTAATTATTAATGTTGTTGGAGGGGTGACTGCACTATTATTTAGTTTTGGTGCATATCGATATTTGCAATCTGTTTTAGGCAAAATATTTTCAGTGACGACGGAAGCGTTAACCTATAATTTTTCCATCGCCATACTCGTTGCTGTAATAAGTATGGGAGTTATTCAACTGTTTATGTTCATTCCCGCATACCGAAGTAGCCGTCTACTCCCGATGAAGATAATGCAAGAAAATGAGGAGCTGGACTTTTCCCATACAAGTTTACGGAAAAAAATCGGGTTTTCTGGATTGGGGGGTAGTCTGCTATTTATTTTAATTGGTGTCGTTTTTAATGATTTTCGTATTTTTATTCTCGGTGGTAGTATTGGTTTTTTACTAAGTAGCATTTTAGTAGTCTCACTTTATTTGCCAAAGTTTATGGAGAAACTTTTACCGATAGTGCGACGAGTGTTAGGAAATATAGCGTTTATTTCGTTGAAAAATACAATTCCACAGGTGAAGAAAAATACATTTATTGTCTTGATTATTAGTGCACTTATGATTATTGTCGTGTTTGGCTCGACATTTATTCAAACAATTCAACAATCGGATATTAACTACATAAAAAAGCAATATGAAACGGAAATTGTTGTGACAAACAGGATTGTGGACAGCTCGGAAATAAATGCAATTGAACTGAGAGAGGATATCGCACATCTTCGTTCTATCAAAAATGTCAGCACCCAAAGCGCCCAAGATCTCGGGATGATCGAATCGGAGGATGGGCAGAAGTATGCAGATTATTCATTTGCAGATATTTTTGAGATGGGTGAACAAAGGCTTATTGAAACATCAGTGAATAATCCGGATCAGATTATTGTAAAAGAAAATTTTGCTGATGAACATGGATTGGCCATAGGGGATGTGATAAGTCTTTCCATTGAATCTGATAATGAACAGTATAAATATCTCCAACAAGCGGAGGTCGTAATAGCAGACATTGTCAAAGTTTTCCCATTTCCAAATGAAATTAGAGATTTGCTCATCGACTGGGAGACGACCGTGTTTGATTCAAGTTTTAAAACGTTTGACAGGGTATATGTTGAAGCGGAGGACACAGCGCTCGCTTTAGCAGAGCTAGAAGAATTAAAAGGAATTTATCCAGAGATTCAGGTAAATAGTTTAGCAGAGTCGCTTGCGCAATCTAAAGAAATGATGGCACAACGATGGATCATCTTTATCGTCGTGTTAGTTGTTATTTTGTTGAGTGTTTTGTTCGGCGTTGTCAATACACTTATTAATAATATGAATGCGAAGCGGAAGGAATTTGCAGTTTTACGAGTAATCTATTTGAAACCAAAAAATATTATTCAAGTAATGATGACACAAGTTACGACTTATATTGCGCTTGGCGTTTTGCTTGGGATTGTTCTAGGTGTTATCTTCACATATCTCGTTAGTTTAGTAGATCCCGTTATATTAAGTTTTAATTATGTGTTAATAGCGATCATAGCAGTTGTTGTTTTTATCCTTGCCTATATCGTTTTAGTTCCTTTTGCGAATAGATTAGGAAAATTAAGTATTGCAAGAGAGTTAATGCAAGATAATAAATAATGGATAAGCTTTTTCCGGAAAAATATAAGACGGGAGTGGCTGCGCATCTTTTATTGTTATTTGGAATAACAGGTGCGCGACTCCACCTTTTACTAGCCAACTTGACGCGCAATCATATATTATACCGGTCGCATCTTACACGATAAACTAGTCTTCCACTTTTTCTGCGATTTTGCTAATAATCCATCGCTCAGCAGTCTCTTCACTTACTGTATAAATTTTCCCCGCGCGTAGCAGCTCGCCTTTGTACATTGTTTGAACATTCATTTTTACTTTCATCATCGTTTAATGCTCCTTCAAATTACTATATCAATTATACACTATTCAGACGGTAACGAACATTTCTCTGTACAAAGTCTCTAGGTAAAAGTGATGGAGAATTTATTTGATGTTTATGATACAGTTGATAAGTCGTTTTGTTTATTTTTTTTGAAGGAAGGGTATAAAAAATGGAAAAATTAGAGGAAGATAGTTTACCATTAAATGTAGACGAAAAAGGTGAAAAACTAAATCCGTGGTTGACGATTTGGTATGCACCGCGAGCTACAATGAGATCAGCAATAAATTATAGGAATTCAAAACTATTAATCTTTCTTGCGATCATGGCTGGAATTACTGAGTTTTTTGACCGAGCAATTAGCGACAACTTAGGAGTACATATGAATTTTTGGGTTGTCCTGCTTATGATCATCGTTGTAGGTGGAATTATTGGAATCATTTCCTGGTTCATTTGGTCAGCAATTAATTATTATGTAGGAAAATTGTTGAAAGGAAAAGGCACATACGATGAAATGCGCGTAGCCATGGCGATCTCCTTTATACCATTCGCAATAAGTGTAATTTTTTGTTTTTTAGATGTTTTGTTTCTCAGAGAAAAATTGTTTACAAATGCTGTGTTATCTCCTTTTCAAATAGGTTGGCTCCTTTTATCGGCGTTTTTTGTATTCATTTTAGCTGTCTGGTCTTTCTTTTTAATGATCAAAGCAGTCGCAGAAGCACACCAATTTTCATCTTGGAAAGGTTTGTTGACACTAATTATTCCAGCGGCAGTCATATTTGTGCTTGTGTTAGGAATTGTATTAGTAGCGCTTTGACCTTGTCATGGTAAGTACAAGTTAGTGTAATCGTGCCCGTTTTCGTTAAGTTGAGATAAAAACGGTCACGATTAATCTTTAAACTTGCCCATTTTCGTTAAGGTGCGATAGAAACGGTCACGATTAATCTTTAAACTTGCCCATTTTCGTTAAGGTGCGATAGAAACGGTCACGATTAATCTTTAAACTTGCCCATTTTTGTTAAAGTGCGATAGAAACGGTCACGATTAAGCCTAAAACTTGCCCATTTTCGTTAATGCGCGACAGAAACGGTCACGATTAATCTTTAAACTTGCCCATTTTCGTTAAAGCGCTATAGAAACGGTCACGATTAAGCCTAAAACTTGCCCATTTTCGTTAATGCGCGACAGAAACGGTCACGATTAATCTTTAAACTTGCTCATTTTCGTTAAGGTGCGATAGAAACGGTCACGATTAATCTTTAAACTTGCCCATTTTCGTTAAGGCGCGATAAAAACGGTCACGATTCCATGTTAATATATCCAATTTTTATGTAGCATGCACAATCATCAAGATTCTGATTTTAATATTTAACTTATTCAAGCTTGAAAGAATATATCTTAATGATACTTATAGTGCGCTCCTCGACCTTCGCCCACTAATAACATATTCTTTTTTAATATTCTTCTTATACTTTTTTGTGAAATAATTTTATTGCACCAATTAAATATTTTGGTTGGAGTAATTCTTTTATCTGGAAACAATAGATGAAATTCTGATATAGAGCGAATTACAGCGGTGTCAACATGTTCCTGGAGTCTGCATTTTTGGCAATAAAGAGATCCCACAGTTAATCTCTCCACAAACCCATTGCACTTGGAACAGACAATACCCTTGCGCAACTGGTCATAATGATATTCGGGCAACCGCTCCCGTGATGAATTTGGCAGATGGAGAGCGACCAGCTCTTCGGCCAAATTCGTATGGCGCATCGTCAACTTGGATGGTGTTTGATTCAATTTTTGTATATAGCGTTTTAATTGTGTTGGGAAAATAAGAGATTTGTCATAAGGAGCCCGGTAGAGTGTAAACTCGGGGTTCACGAAGACGAGATATGCTTCTACTTGGAAGGGGACACCAATTTGCTGTAGAAGTTGCCGGAGTAGGTATTCACTCCGCTGCAACTGTAGAATAGGATTTCTGATTTCCTTTCTAGAGTCTACCGCATACCATTTGTCGTCTTTAATAAAAAAGTCCCCTTCGAAATTTTTGACTTCATTCATTATTACTGTGTTTTGATAGAGTAATAGATTATCGATCTGGAATTCAGTTTGGTTAGATTCTAATAGAAGATCATACAGTCTAATACATTTACTATGAAGCTCATTCTGTAGTAAATGGAAAAATTTACGCTCTCCTTCATACCCTTTTTCAAGATTATGCAGATTTTTCCTATCAGGGGGAGCCAAATCCATTCGGGGGTTTACATGAGAGAGGATTTGTAATTCAAGAGATTTTCGAGGTTTACTATGAGGCATGTACTTCATCCTTTCAAGTTAAATGATATGTCTACCATAGCTTAAAATTTTAGAAAATTCAAATTTACTACTAAAATTACATGAATGAATACTCATTCATCCACAGCGTTAAAAAAACCAATCCTAGTTGTCGATCAAACAGAAATTGGACTGGTTTGCTTTTCGACTATGTCATTTAAGTTAACATTTTTCATGGACTCTACTTGCAAATCGACATGATCAAAAGTTGCTCCTTTTGTTAATGTGCTTGGAATGGCAACCGTAAATAAGTTTGCCCGCTTTGCCGCAAGCGAACCGATGACTGAGTCTTCAAAAGCGATTGCTTCTTTAGGATTGACTTTAAAATAGGTGACTGATTTTTTGTATATTTCTGGAGCAGGTTTTGGTTGTTTTACATGATCTGACGTATACACATTGTCAAAATAACCACGAATGTTCAATGTGTCTAGAAAATAATTTGCCCATTCAGAAGGGGAATTCGTTGCAAGACCGATATGAAGTCCAGCTTGTTTTCCCGATTCTAACATTTCGAGTACACCAGGTAATGGCTTTTCTTCTTTAATAAGTTGTAAAAATGTTTCTTTATGGATTTCCTGGATTTTTTCAAAATTAATGTCAAGCCCTGTTTGTTCTGAAACATAGTCACACGCTTTTTTCGGAGTACCTACACCACCGACCCATTTTCCCCAGATATCCAATGTGAGATTGTAATCATAATAGAGAAATGCTTGCTTGTATGATTCATACAACGATTTTTCCGTATCAATAATCGTCCCATCTAAATCGAATATTAGTGCTTTTACCATTATTTATTTCACCTCCTTTACTTTAATCCTAACGAAAAATCACCTAAATAACAACCTTTCTAAGCAGATTTTACATACGTTTTACAATCGATGGTACTTGGCAGAAACAAAAATTGTTAGTTAGAAGGATCGAAAATTATTGTCACGTGGGAGTTGGACATTTAGTGACGCTCGCAACTTCAGATATGTATGAGGGAAATATACAGATTATCCTTACATAAAATTTTCACTGAAAAATAAAAAAAGTAGATCCACTCCAGAGTTGTTCTGAAATGAATCTACAATTTTCACCCTTCTTTTTTCGATATTTCACTTAGTTCTTTTGGCACTGCTCGATACACAAGAAATGCCAGGAGAACTGCGATGACAGTCATTCCAAAACCAATGAAATAGACAAGTTCTACACCAGCTACCATTGCTTGATTTATTGTCAAGGCATCAGTTGGATTTTCTGCTTTTTGTAAAAAGTTTAATTGGCGTGCATTCATGATACTAATAAATACAGATACACCGATGGCACCTGCAACCGGCTGTAAAGTCGACATTACTGCAGTTCCATGAGGATATAACTGTTTTGGCAATTGGTTTAGTCCATTCGTTTCGGCGGGCATCATAATGGCTGAAACAGTTAACATAATTAAAATAAATCCAGTAATGAGCACCCAAAGAGGGGTATCCATATTTAAACGGCTGAACATAAACATCGTTCCACTTAGAACAATGCTAGCTGGTATCATCAATAGACGTGGACCAAATTTATCAAAAAGATGCCCCATAAACGGTGACATGAGCCCATTTAATATACTTCCAGGCAGTAAAACTAACCCTGCTGTTGCCGCAGATAAAGCAAGTGGTCCTTGCATATATATCGGCAAAATAATTTCCGATGCGAACATTGCCATAATAATAATGACAAACATCAAAACGGCATGGGTATACATTGGATATTTAAAAACCCGTAAATCCATTACAGGCTCTTCCAGTTTTAGCTGTCTGATTGAAAATAAAACAATACCAATGACTCCAACAACTATTGCAATATACACATTTGGACTGAAAAATCCTGCTTCACTTTCTCCGACAGCACTGAATCCATAAATAATTGACCCGAAACCAATCGTTGAATAAATTATTGATAAAATATCAATTTTCGGCTTCGTCACTTCTGAAACATTGATTAAATATTTATAAGCAAACAGAATCGAGAATAAAGCAAAGGGAATGACGGTAATAAATAAATAACGCCAACCTAAATATTCTACAATAATCCCTGATAGTGTCGGTCCAATAGCGGGAGCAAACATGATAACAAGACCGATTAATCCCATAATTTTACCACGCTTATGCGGTGGATAAATTAATAAAAATACATTAAAGATGATCGGCATGAGCAATCCAGTTCCAATTGCTTGGATTAACCGTCCGACTAATAATATTGAAAATGTTGGCGCAATAGCACTAATCGTTGTTCCAATAGTGAATACAATCATCGTACCTAAAAATAATCGTCTCGTAGTAAACCATTGTAGTAGTAAAGCAGAAACAGGAATAACGATCCCCATCACTAACATAAAACCTGTTGCCATCCATTGGACAGTTGGTAACGTAATATTAAATTCATGCATCAATGTTGTAAGTGCAATGTTTAATAACGTCTCATTTAATATCGCAAAAAATGCACCGATGATTAATGAGAGCATAATTGGCAACACTTTTACATTAGGATCGTCCGCCAAAAACTCATATTTCTTATGTGTTTTATTATCTTTCATATACGAAAAACTCCTTTCGGTTCGGAAATAATAAATTGGTTTGAACTTGTGTGAATGAGCGGAAAAAAGGAATGTGTATACGAGGGAAGAAAGAGAACTTCATATAGACGCATGCAAATAAAAAGAAGGAGAAATGTCTCCTTCTAAAATTACCCATATAGAGTTTTCCTAATATCGACAGACCCATTCCGAATACCCTACACACACAAGTAGAGTCATTTTGCTATTCAATTAGGCAAAAATAGTTAATCGGAATTTGATGTATGTCATTTTAATAAAATCCTCCGTTCGAAATAGTAGAAAATAATCTTACCATTTTTGTTGAGTATAAGCAAGTTTTAAAAAATACAATTTAATTGCCTAAACCATCACGATTCACCGCTAATCGAGTCGCAAGTCGAAAGAATAGACACGATTCATTACTAACGTACCTCATTTCAGGCACAAGTAGCTAGAACGATCACGATTCATCGCTAATCTACCTCTTCTCAGTCTCCAGTTGAAAGAACTGACACGATTGATCACCGCAAATCGGTAGTTATTCCAACCAACTATTGACAACTAAACCTAACAATGTTAGCTTAATACTGTATACGAGGAGGGTTAGAATGAAACGCCAAGAAACATTAACTCAAAAGAAAATTATTCAAGAAGCCCTTGCAATATTGGATCAAAAAGGTGAAAAGGGATTAACGATGCGTCGTCTTGCTGCAGCATTGGATGTGAAGGCTGCTTCCATTTATCATCATATACCAAACAAAGATGTCCTTATACAAAAAATAGTTGATTATTTGATCGAAAAGGTTTTCATATCTAGTGAAAAGTCAGAAAATCTGACGGAAGCAATTTGCTCTTTTTCGATGAAATATAGAGAGATATTGCGAATGCATCCAGGAGCAGTCCCCCTTGTAGCAACCAATCCCGTTTCAGTTGATAAAGGCGCTGAGTTGGTGAAACCATTGTTATCTTTAATAAAAAAAGAAATGAATGAAGAACAGGCACTTCAGATGATTCAATCGATTGCTGTATTCATCAACGGTCATGCACTTGCGGAAGTCGGAAATTGGCCAGAACCTCCAACAACTTCCCAAAGTTACTATAATCAATGGTTTGAAACGGGCATAAAAGCTTTAATAATTGGTTTTAAAAAACAATATAAAATTAATGAGGAGAATAAATAATGTTTATCAGCTTGCTTATATTGCAAATTGTTACGTTGATTTATCATCAAGTGACTACAAGAGTTGATCTTTATCCTTTTAATGCGGTTCGCTTCTATTCAGAAAAAGAGCGCCAGATAGAAACTACTGTCAATGGCGTCGTTATGGGAATACCGATCATTTTTACTTTAACTCAAAATCCCATATTGATTAGCATCGGCGGATGTATATGGATTCTTATTATAACGGGTGCTATATTAAATTGGTGGCTACCTTATGTAACAGGACAAGAGTTTTACAAAATGTCGAAAGAAGAAACATGGGTAGAAACGTATGAAAGAATTTTCGCAAAAACAATTATCATTCTACCCTATCTGAAAAATAATCCACGCCCTAATTTGGAGCATATGATCCTGCACTCGTTAATCTTTTGTTCAATGACTTTTTCATGGGTTTATATATTCCTTGCTTAATAAAGGGAATCGACAGTTACAGCCAACACTACGGTAAAACGAAGGAATTTTAACAGATGATATCGATGGTTGGTCAAAGATTGCTATTTCTGTTTTGTTTTCAAAAAATATACTACTTCGAATAAAAATATAATCAAAAAGTATAAAAACACGTGATGAAGCAATGAAACGTGTGGGAGCCATTTCAAAACGAAATACAGCGGGTAAACATTTTATGGTGGAAACTATCGATAGTGATGAAAATTCTCTAGGTTTTTCTCTAAAATACAAGATAATAAGATAAAATCCGACAAAATTAAGGAAGATGAAAGATTGGATGGAACGTTCGTCATCCAAATGAACGAAGAAATATTCAGTGACCGCAATAGACAAAGAATTAAAAAAATATTACAAACATTTAAAATTAGAAAAGTGGAAGTCCCCGATGTAGTGTAGAACTTCATTATGAAAGTTCTACCACAACGGGGACTTTCACGATAGTTGGGTGAACAGGATTTGTAAATTAAATTCATAGGTACATTCCTCTTTTTCCAAAAATAATCTAAGTGATCGTCTATAAGAACTGGATAAATATTGTAGCCTAATTTGAAAGTGAAAATGAAGAACAATTATAAATAGGGTGAATAGTTGTAATAAAATGAAAAATATGGTAATATTATTACAGGAAACAAAAAATATTAAAAGGGAGGAAAATTAACATGAGATAAAAATATTGGTTGGTTGTCGTACTAACTGTATTCTATTTATTGGCTAGTTCTATCCCTAGTCAGGGTGAACTATCTATTTATGCGGAAGAGGGTGGTAATAGAGGAGAATAGAGGAAATTATGATTTGGCACATGATGTGGTTTGCTTCCAGAGTACCAAATATGAGAGAAGTCCGCATAAATGGGATAAAAAAGTTGTATTAGTAAATTTGGTTGGATATGCGGTGCTATTGGAATAAAACTCCAAATGCCTGGATATTTAGCATGTGCTGCCGGAACAGCAGTATCTTGTTGGATACCGGCTTACAAGGTTTGAATAGCAGGTAAATGGAGGGTAAATTGTCCAGTCTAAATTTAAAGAAAGGTATAATATCACATGAAAAATATAAATTCAAATGAGACTAAGGCTAGTAAGTTAGGAGAATTAAAGTCTAATATATTCGCTATTTTTATTGGGATTACTTTAGGAATATACACAATAATGTTAATATACTTTTATAACAGGTTCAACCCTACAATATGGATGACATTATTTTTTCTTGTGTTATTATCTATAGGATTATTGATTGCGAATCAAATATCGAAAAGAATAAGTAACAAAGATGAATGTAAGATACATTGGGTTACTTTTGTAACCTATGTTGTTATAGGAATAATATATTTTCTAACAAGAACCCTATAGTAGTGTGGGAAAAATAAGATATAAATATTATGGCTTTTCGCTAGTAGTAAGAAACCTCGGGCACATTCTTCTGTTTTCTTTAATTTTCTCAAGTATTTTATGCTATTTCTGTTTGATTTTCAAAAAATATGCTACTTCGAATAAAAATATAATCAAAGATACCCCAACCGCAATTGTCAAACTATTGTTTTGATTTAATCCGATGAATAATCCGATAGCATACGATGCGAGAATCCGGATAAGCATCATAATTAAAAAATAAAATATCCGCTGACCAACGATATACTTCACAACTATCTCAATGATATTATCAATAGAAAACAAATATACTAACAAAGCAATGGCTAAAAAAATCACTTGATTCGTATTTATATCCAATGAAAACAGTATATTAATAGCGTTTGTGGAACCAACTAACACAAATAAAAAGAATGCAATAGTCCCAGTTGGAAGTAAAGCGAGTAAAATCACTACAAAAATAACACCGAAGAAGCCTAACTTTTCCTTTTCGGTTTCATCTTTATTTCCAGTATAAACTAATTTAAAAATCAATATGA